>NZ_CEWOCJ010000018.1:0-49261 GCF_982512915.1 Flaviramulus sp.
TTTTGTCATATTAAATACTATATAATTATATATAATTACTTACAAAAAAACTGAATATTTTAGTTAAAAGTAGTAATTCATCGATTAAATACATTATTTGTATACTTTTCTAGTACGCATTAGAAAAATATTTACGATATTTATACCGTTTAAAAACATGTTATTTAGATAAAATATAATTATAATAATAATTGTATTACATAATTAATGTTTTAAACATGGATTAATAGTTCTTTTTGAATTCCCAAATAGAAAAGAAGCGCTAAATATAATCGACTATGAAAAAAACTACTTATGTAAACAAAAGATTTACTTTTCTATTTCTTATTACTCTGTTTTTTAGTACGCATGTATTCGCTCAGCTTCCAGTACCTTTTTCACCCAGATTACCAGGTGGAAGTATAAAAGTTAAAGGGGATATTATATTAATTGGTAATGGAATAGTTACCGCAAAAGATTTACCATTACCTTATAATGGAAATCAAATAAATAATAATAATGAGGGTATTTATATAAATGTTGCAAGTGGTGGAGACCCTTCAATATTTAGTTCAAGTAGTGCGGATTTAGCAATAAATAATTCTTGTAAAAGAATTTTATATGCAGGTTTATATTGGGCTTCTGTTTATCCTCTTGAAGTTGCCAATAACAGAAATGTTCAGTTTCAAGGTACACCTAGAATAGAAGATTGGAATCAAATAAAATTTAAACTACCTACAGGAGGATTTATTGATTTAGTAGCCGATAATAATCCTGATCCAGCTGGCGAAGAAGATGATATTATTTTTGATGGTTATGAGTATTATGGACCAGGTGTTGTTAATTCTTTTAAAGATTCTCCTATAATATGTTATAAGAATGTTACTAATTTATTACAAAGTTTGCCTGACGCAGATGGAGAGTATACAGTTGCTAACCTTAGAGCTACAAGAGGAATAAGATTAGGTGGATGTTCTGCTGGTTGGACGCTAGTAGTAATTTATGAGAGCCCTCTATTAGCTAGTAAATTTATTTCTGTTTTTGATGGTTATGCAGGAGTTCAAGGAGGTTCAGAGTTGGATATTCCTGTTTCTGGATTTCAAACGTTACCTTCTCCATTACCTGTAAATTCAAATATTGGTGTATCAGCTTTAGAAGGAGATATAGGTATTACGGGAGATTCCTTTCAATTTAAAGCTAGTACATCTCCAACTTATACTATATTAAGTGACGCCATAAATCAACCTAATAATTTCTTCAATTCTAGCATAACTTTAAATGGAGTACATGTAACCAATAGAAACCCTGCAAGTTTAAATACGTTGGGTTTAGATGTAAATAATTTTAGATTACCTAATCCATTAAACACAGTTTTACCTAATGATGCTAGTGCTGGAGATTTAAAACTAACAACTAATGGAGATGGCTATGGGGTGTTTTTAACATCTTTTGCCGTAGAAATTATTGAACCAAAAATCACGTTAACTAAAATTGTTGAAGACCCTCTTGGAAATGATATTAGTAATCAATTAGTTAATCTTGGTGATGAATTAAATTATGTTATAGGTTTTCAAAATACAGGAAACGATGATGCCACAAATCTTATTATTAGGGATATCCTACCTACTAATATTGTTTTTAACTATCCAGCTGATATGGGGTTATTACCTCCAGGAGTTTCAGTTCAAAGTTATGATCCTACAACAAGAGAGCTAGTTTTTAGTGTAGATAATTCTGTTGTAGAGCAAAATGATCCTGTTCAAGAAATACGATTTAAAGTAACAGTTGTATCTTCATGTAGTTTGTTAAATGATGCTTGTTCTAATATAATTAGTAATCAGGCCTATGTAACTTATAATGGTACAATCAATGCTATTTTTGCTATTTCTGATGATCCAAGTTTTAGTACAAATACAGGTTGTTTAATCACACCGGCAGCAACAAATTTTTTGGCTGATCTTAACTGTATTTTTGAAGAAGAAGTTGTGCTTTGTGGTGCTAATGTGACCTTAACTGCTGGAGCTGGTTATGATTCTTATTCTTGGTCTACAAGCCCTTCTGGATCACCTGTAATTGGGAATACACAATCAATAACAGTTACAAGTACAGGTACCTATTATGTTAATAATACAGCAATAGCTCCTTGTCAATCTACATCGCAAGAATTTAATGTTATTACATTTGGAGGCAATCTAACTAACCCTTTAATACCATTTGCAGATGAAGTAGTTACTTGCCCAAATGACGGCAAGGAATTACCTAATTTTTATTTATGTGGTTTAAATGATTCGAGGTTTATACAAACAGGAATAACAGATATAACATCAATGATATGGGAACTACTTGATGAAACAAGTTGTACAGCAGTTACCAATCAAGATTGTGCTAATGAAGATGCAGCGTGTACTTGGAATCAAGTTGCCATCGGTTCAGATTTTACCATAAATTCAGCCGGACAATATCGATTAACTTTGAATTATTCTGGAGGATGTTTTAATCAGTTTTATTTTAATGTTTATACAAATTTATTAGTACCAACTGTTTCATCAAGAGATATTTATTGTACTACACTTGGGGAGATTGTAGTTGGAGGTGTGCCTACAGGTTATGAATATAGTATAGATGGTATAAGTTATCAAACTAGTAATACTTTTTCTATAGCAACTCCAGGTATTTATAGTATATATGTTAGACAAATAGGAGTAACTCCAAACCCATGTATTTTCACTGTGCCAGATGTACAAATTAGACAAAGAGATTTTACAGTTTCTACATTAATAACTCAGCCATATTGTAATGGTGATTTAGGAAGTGTTATAGTTGCAGCCAATGATGTTCGTCCACAATATTATTTTTCAATTTATGATGGAGCAACATTAGTAAATAGTGTTGGTCCAATAGTTGAAAGTGATTATACCTTTAATAATTTGAATCCTGGTATTTATACAATAAATGTATCAACTGAAGATGGATGTTTATTTACTGGAGATATAGAAATCATAAATCCTGCATTATTAGAAGCAACATCGGCACTTACTAAACCATTAACTTGTACTGATGGAGAAATTACGGTATATCCTGTAGGTGGTACTGCTCCATATTATTATTTTGTAAATAGTTCAACAACTTTTCAAACATCACCAATAATTAATGTGACAACTGATGGGGTTTATAATATAACTGTTGTAGACTTTAATAATTGTTCAGCCGAAACTTCAATAACAGTTAATCCAACTCCTGCTCCAGAATTTTCAGTTTCTCAAACAAATATTACATGTGCTGATGTTTTTAATTCTGGCACCATAACTTTTAACGTAACAAACCCCAACGGAAATGCTTTAGCTTACAGTATTGATAACGGAATCACATTTTCAAACTCACCAATTTTTACAGGTCTAATTGCTGGCGATTATGAAGTTTTAGTTCAGTATACTTTAGGAACAGATGTTTGTATTTCGTCACCCCAAACTATAACTATTACAACTGCAAGTGCTATAAATGGAATAGCTACAGTAACATCACCTTACAATTGTACTTCAAATGGCATAATAACAGTTTCTGGTGTTTCTGGTGGAATTGGACCTTATCAATATAGCATTGATGGTGTGTCATTTCAATTAGGCAACACATTTACTGGTTTAACGGATGGTAACTATATAGTAACAATTAGAGATGCTAATGTTTGTTCATTTCAAACAATTCCTGTAACTATAAATTCATTAAATCCACCAACAAATTTAGATTTTATTAGTACAAATTTAAGTTGTCCAATAATAACTTCAGATGTTACATTAAATACCACAGGTGGAATAGCTCCCTTAGAATATAGAATTATAGCTCCCTCTGCTTCAGTTTATCAAGGTTCTAATATTTTCTTAGGATTATCACCAGGTACTTATACATTTGAAGTGAGAGACGCAAATGATTGTACTTACGCTGAATCTTATACCATTTTACCTTTACAGCCAGTAACTGTAAATATGGTATTAACTAAAGATTTAGATTGTACATCCTCTCCTGACGGTTTAATCACAGGAAATATTTTAACGGGTGTTCCTCCATTCTCATATCAAGTATCCTTTAATGGAGGATCTTATGGAAGCGTACAATCTGTAACAGGTTTAACATTTACTCATACAGCTCCATCTGATGGAGTCTATCAGTTTTTAATTACTGATGCTAATGGTTGTTCAGTTGAATCTGGTGTTCAAACTATTAATGCGATAACATTACCTGAAATAACATCGGTTATTCAAACACAACCAATTTTGTGTAACGGTGATAATAATGCTGCCATACAAATCACTATAAATAATACTTTAGGTACACCAGCTTTCAATATAAATGTATTTAATAATACAAGTGGTATTGATTATGGTACACAAACATCTGGTTTAACATCAGGTAATTATACTATCTCATTAACAGATTCAAATTCTTGTACAGATATTGAAACTATAACAATTTTAGAACCAACTCCAATAAATGTATCATTCAGCACCATTCCTATTACTTGTACTGCTAGTGGTGTTTCATTTGGATCTGTTATTGTTAATTCAGTTACAGGTGGAACAGCTCCTTATAATTATTATGTTACAGGTACCAATGGTTATTCAGCAGTTGAACTTAACGCATCTGGAACTACATCCACTACATTTGATGTTGTAGATTTTGGATTATATCAAATAAATGTAGTTGATTCTAATGGTTGTTCTGTTCTGATTCAAGATGTAATAGTAGCCTCTCCACCAGATGACTTAGATATTTCAATTAATGCTTCAGCAGATTGTACATTAGGAGGTGAAGCTGTGGTAAGTATTGGTACAACATTAGTTGGTACGGGTCCTTTTTATTTTGATATTTATAGAGGTTTTATACCAACGCCTCCACCAGGAGGAACATGGCAAGCAGAAGATACTACAGGTAGCCAATCTGCAACATTTACGGGTTTAATTCCAGGTGTAACTTATACATTTATTGTTTATGATACGTCTACAGGTTGTAGTTATTATGAAACTGCAACAACACCAATTCCAACTAATTCAACATTAACAGTAAATACATTAACATCAAATAATATTACATGTGTTGGAAATGCAGATGGTAATGTATCATTTACAATCAATAGTTTATATCCATCAGCAACTAATGTTAATTACGAGATATTTGATTCTTTATCACTCGTCTCTACAGGAATTAGTGGATCTGGAATTGTACCTACTTTGGGCTCTTTATCAATATCAAATTTAGGAGCTTTACCTTTTGGAAATTATTTTGTATTGATTTCTGAAACTTCTGGACCTAATATAGGATGCAGTGTGGTTTCTGTTCCATTTAATATCACAGAATCAACTGTAGATTTAAATATTACAGCCAGTGTTGATAAAAATGCAAATTGTAATCCAAACTCAGGAATCATTAGCGCTATTGCTACTAATGGGACTGCTCCTTATTTGTATCAAATTACTACTACGTCTTCAGCACCTTTAGCTTCAGATCCTTCATGGGCAACTGCAAGTGTTTTTAACATGAATGCAGGAAATTATTATGTACATGTTATTGATAGTTTTGGATGTGTTAGAACAACCTCTGCAATTCTATTAAATGCAGATTCTGAGCCAATTATAAATGCTACAGTGAATAATCAGTGTACGGTTACAGAAGGTAATTTTCAAATAGATGTTACTTTAACAACACTAGGTATATCACCTTATAGTTATAGTATTGATGGTGGTGCATTTCAAACAAGAACGGCTCCTTTTACAATTTCAAACTTAGCATCAGGAACTCATACAGTTGAGGTACGTGATCCAAATGGTTGTGGTAATTTAGTATCAGTTGATATTGAAGCTCCAATTCAAATGATAACCAACATCACTACGTTACCTAGCTGTAATGATAATGATGGCGTTATAACAATTACTGGAAGCGGAGGAACTGGAACTTATACATATACCATAAGTCCAAATCCAGCAAGTATAACTACTTTAGGTAATGTATTTAGTGGTGTACCTTCAGGTAATTACACGATTACAATGACAGATGTCATTACATTATGTTCTGAAAACAGTGATATATTTGTTCAACCTGCAATACTTCCAACCGTAACTTTATCAGCTCCAACATCCGTTACTTGTTTTGGTGATAATGATGGTACTTTTGAAATTAATGTAAGTGGATATACTGGTGCTTATACTTATGAAGTATTAGATAGTTCATCAACATCAGTTTTCGGAGTAATTTCTGCCAATACAACTACGAATCCTCAAATAGTAACTGGTCTTTTAGCGGGTACATATACAGTTGTAATTAATGAAACGGCTAGTCCATTTTGTTCTGCTACATCTGGAGGGATTATTATCCAATCTCCTGCATCAGCATTAACTTTAGTTTCAACAGAAACATCTAATGTAACTTGTGAGGATAACTCTGGAACTATCACAGCTATTGCCTCTGGTGGATGGGGAACCTATGATTATGAATTAACTGGTGCTGCTACAATACCTTTCTCATCAAACGGAACTTTCATAAATTTATCTGCTGGAGTTTATACAATAAATGTTAGAGATTCTGGTGGTTGTATAGCCTCTAGTACTGTTACTTTAACAATTCCACCAGTTATTAATGCAGCAGTTTCGGCTAATGCTTCATTATTAAATTGTTTTGGAGATATTAATGCTGTTATAACTGTTAGTGGAGTTTCAGGTGGTCAAGGTAGTAATTATACATACACCTTAAATATGGTTTCCCCAACGGTAAATTCATCAGGTCCTCAAACATCACCAGTTTTTGATAATCTTGGAGCAGGAACTTATAATGTATTGGTTACTGATGGTTATAATTGTTCATTTAATTCACCAGATATAATAATATCTGAGCCAACAGAAATACAAGCTAGTTTGGTAAAAAATACCTCGCAAACTTGTTTAACTAATTCCTCAATCACATTAAGTGCTACTGGCGGTACAGGTATTTACCAATATAGTAATAGTGCTAATTTTGCTACTATTTTAGGATCATTTACAACATCTACAACATTATCAGTTGGAGTAGGAACTTATCAATATTATATAAGAGATGCTAATGGTTGTCTTGCTTCAGTTTCAAATCAGATTACTATTGATCCACTTCCAACACTTAATATTATTTTAGATGTTACCAATGCTACAATTAATTGTGCTGGTGATGATAATGGTGTTATTATAGCAACAGGTCAAGGTGGTTTAGGAAATTATATTTATACTTTAGAAGATACTTTCGGAAATGCCATTGCTCCTGTTACTCAAGATAGCCCTGGTGTTTTTACTAATCTTCCTATTGGAAATTATCAAGTTAGACTTGATAGTGGGGATTGTTTAACTACAAGTGCTCAAATTTCCATTACGGAACCTTTTGCGCCATTAACTGCTAGTTTTGTTGCTTCAAATATTACATGTCCGGGTACTAGTAATGGTACCTTAGTAATTACAGCTTCTGGTGGAACTGGTATTATAAAATATGCTATTTCTCCTAGATTGGATCAATTTTTTGAAACATCAACTTTTGAAAATCTTCCTTCTGGTAATTATCAAGCCATAGCTCAAGATGAATTGGGTTGTTTTATACTTTATGATTTTACTATCGTAGATCCTATTCCTGTTTCACTTACAATCGTTGCTAATTCAATTTTACCTGAGGCATGTAGTGGTGATTTAGATGGAGAATTTAGTATTGAGATTTCTGGAGGCGAAATGCCTTACAGTGTAAGTTTAGATGATATAAATGGTGTTTACACAATAGGTGCTTTAACACAAACTCAATTTGATTTTACTGGTTTAGCTGGCGGAGATCATATTGTATATGTTCGTGATAATTTGGGTTGTGAAACCGAGTGGAATGTTACATTTCCACCATCAGTATTAATTGATGCTAATTTAGTTATTGAATATTGTACTAACACCATTGATGCTACCAGTAATATGGTAACTGTAAATATTGACGAATCAGTAGTCGATATAGACGATTTAGATTATTCATTAGATGGTGGCCTCTTTCAAGCAAGTAACATCTTTGTAGACATAGCTGCCGGAAATCATTTTATTACTATTAGGCATACAAATTCATGTGAAGAAATCATTGATTTTCTAATTGAACAATTTGATCCCTTAGCATTGGTTTTAGAAAATGGTCAAATAAATGAAATAGTTGCACTAACAGATGGTGGTTCTGGAGTTTATGAGTATACTTTAAATGGGGTATCTCTAGGGAATTCTAACACATTCATAATTTATGAATCAGGTGATTATACTGTAAATGTTACAGATAGTAATGGATGTATAGCTTCTGCTACCAGATTTTTTGAATATATAGATATTTGTATTCCAAATTATTTCACGCCTAATGGCGATGGTAATTTAGATGAATGGGGTCCAGATTGTGTTAATCAGTATAGAAATTTAACCTTTGATATTTTTGATAGGTATGGTCGTAAGATTGCAACCTTAAGAGTTGGAGAAAAATGGGATGGAAGATATAATGGGGTAGAACTACCAACAGGAGATTATTGGTATGTTGTTAGATTAAATGATAGAAATGATAATAGAGAATTTGTTGGACATTTTACACTCTATAGATAGATTTTAAGTAGGTAACCTTCTAAATAAAGAATGATGCAAATGCGAAAATTAATTTTATATCTACTTTTTATAGTTCTATTAAAGGGCTATGGTCAGGAGTTGAATTTACCTGTTTTTACTCAGTACTTGGCAGATAATAATTTTGTTATATCTCCAACTTATGCTGGAATAGGGGATAACTTAAAAATAAGAGCTAATGGCTTAACACAATGGGTTGGTATAAAAGGCGCTCCAGATAATCAATCTTTATATGCCGATTTTAGAATTGCAGATAGAACAGGTGTTGGTCTATCTTTTTATAATGATAGGAATGGTAATACGATTCAAACAGGTGCTAAATTCTCTTTTGCACACCATTTAATTTTAGATTATTATTCAAAACAATATTTATCGTTTGGTATTTCTTATAATCTCAATAATTTTAGAATTGACATCAATAATTTTGATAATGGTTATAGTAATCCAATTATTGATCCTTTTGTTACTGATGATAGACGAACAACTAATCATAACTTTGATGTAGGTGTTTTATACAGACTTAAAGGTTACTTTTTAAGTGTAAACGCTAATAATATGTTAGATAAAGATTTTGATAGTTCTCTTAGAAGATTGGAACCAAATTTACTTTTAAATTATCAAATATATACTGGTTATACTTTTAGAGGACCTAAAAAAAGTGGTTTAGAATTTGAGCCTTCAATCTTTTATCAAATGTTCACAAGTGATAAACGTTCTAGCACTGATTTAAATTTCAAGTTTAGAAAGTATGATAGAAATGATGATTATTATTGGGCTGGGATATCATTTCGCTACCTCAACGATCAATTTTTAAAACCATTAAACATAGGGCCAATGGCAGGCTTCAAAAAATCAATATTTTATTTTGGATATGCCTACCAAGTTACTACTAATGATTTAGCGGGTTTTAATTCTGGAACTCACGTTGTAACTATTGGTTTAGATTTTCTTCAAGGAATTAGTAATTGTCCTTGTACACAAGGTCCAGTACATTAATTATTATTCAATAATTTCAACCTCAAAAATCTTATCCCAGCGCTTTCCTGTTACAAAAATGGTTTTGGTTTTCGGGTTATATGCTATTCCATTTAGTACGTCTAAACCGTCATGCTGAGTCACTAACTTTTTAAGAGGTGAAAAATCTATAACACCAAAAACACCACCGTTTTTAGGGTTTATAATAGCTACACCATCTTTTTGATAACGATTAGCATAAATTTTTCCATCAATCCATTCCATTTCATTAATACCAACAATTTTCCCTTTATTTGTGTAAACTTGTATATAATCTTCTTCAATTAGGGTTTCAGGATCAAGCAGCCATATATTTTCAGTACCATCACTTTTATAAATAACATTGTTAAAATTACATAAACCCCAACCTTCTTTACTGTTTCCATATTTAAAACTACTTTGCTTTTCAAAAGTATTTACATCGTAAATTAAACCAGTCCCAGACTGCCAAGTGAGTTGATATATTTTATTATTCAAAATAGTAAGTCCTTCACCAAAATATTCATTTGCTAAATTTATATTTTTTAAAATATTACCAGTTTTGTAATCAACTTTTCTAAGCTTTGATTCTTTGTACTGGCCAGTACTTTCATAAAGAGTATCATTAAAAAACTCAATACCTTGTGTATATGATGTGATATCGTGTGGGTATTCGTTTAAAATATTATAGGTATAAACTTTAGGTGTTTGGTTATTTAAAATTGTTATGGCAGTTGTAGTTATTACTTTTTCATTGTTGAGGAAAATAGTAGCTTCAATAACTTGCTTACCAAGTTTAGAATTTTTTAATTCAGATGTTTCCTTAATTTTATTACCATCCAATGTATAGGTAATGGAATCAAATTTGTGATTTTTCTTATTTTCTAAACTTATTTTAAGAGTTTCATCAATAGAGATATTACCTTTTTCTGCGTTTGTAACTATCAAAAAATCATTTTTTAAATTAGCAGAATTTGATCCACAAGAAATAATAATAATACTTAAAAATATGATTGCTAGATGTTTGAATGTATTCATGTTTAATTTTAAATTTATAGCAAGATATTTATTTAAAATCAGTTTAAAAAATCATTGTGAAAATTTTAAAAGGTTGTATCTTTGCATCCGGCAAGTCCTACACAACCAGCTCCTGTTGAATCCTCCAGGTCGGGAACGAAGCAAAGGTAAATGGTCGTAGCGGTGTGATGTAGGTAGCTTGCCATTTTTTATGCCTTATAGTTTCGTAAATCTTACTATCTTTAAACTCAAAAAATTTCAGTAAATGTCTAAAGTTGTTTTAATAACTGGTGGTTCTTCTGGTATAGGAAAATCTATTGGGGAGTTTTTAATTAAGAAAGGTTTTGTAGTTTATGGAACTAGCAGAAATCCTGAAAAATATAAAGATAGTAAGTTCCCTATTTTAGCTTTAGATGTTAAAGTTTTAGATACCATACATAGCACAGTTTCTAAAATTATTGAAATTGAAAATAGATTAGATATTGTAATTAATAATGCGGGAGCTGGTATTACAGGTCCTATTGAAGAAATTCCTGAAATTGAAATTAAAAACAATTTTGAAACCAATTTTTTTGGTCCTATTAATGTTGTTAAATCTGTGTTACCTCAAATGCGTAAACAACAATCTGGTTTAATAATAAATATAACGTCTATTGCTGGTTACATGGGTTTGCCTTATAGAGGTATTTACAGTGCAAGTAAAGGTGCTTTAGAACTAATAACAGAAGCATTTAGAATGGAGTTAAAAGATTTTAACATTCAAATGACTAATGTGGCTCCTGGAGATTTTGCTACTAATATTGCTGAAGGAAGATACCATGCACCTTTGCTAGATAATTCACCCTACAACAAGCCTTATGGTGATACTTTAGAGTTAATGAATAAGCATGTTGATAATGGAAGCAATCCCAACATAATGGCTGAAGCTATTTTTAGAATTATTAATACGTCTCATCCAAAAGTGCATTATAAAGTAGGGGAGACTTTGCAAAAATTTTCTATTGTCTTAAAAAGAATTTTGCCTGATAAAGTTTACGAAAAACTTTTAATGAAACACTATAAATTGTAATCTATTGATTTATTGTGCCAAGAAGTTGATCTTCAAAAAGAATTGAAAATATATTAGTATTACTATTTACAATTTTTTTGTTTCTATCTACAATTATTGTTTTAGTCATTGGGTAGATAGCTAAAGTGTTTTTAGCTTCTTTTGGGTTTTTAAATTGATATTCATTTTTTAAATCAAAACCATAACTCAGTAATATGTTTTTTGATTTATCTATGTTATAATTATCAACATTAATAGTTATAAATCTCGTCTCTGGATATTTCTCTTTTAATTCTATTAGTTTTTTATGGCTATCTTTAAAGTGCGAGAAGTAAGCACTAGACCAAAAACTAATAACAGAGGGTTCTTTAATTAATGAAAAAATATCTACTTCTTTGTCATCATAATCAACAAGTTGAGTACTAGGTAAAAACTCACCATCCTTAAGACTATTTAATGATTTTACATAATCAGAAATCATTTTTTTGTCTTTATCATTATGGCTTTTGTTTAAATACGATTTTAAAATGGTTTCGTTATTTTCATTGTTTTGACTTTTCGATAAATACATTAAAGTAAAGTAATGTAAAATATCATCTTTAATTTTTGCATTGGAGATTAAACTATCTATTAATTCTAATCTATCCAAGTTATAACATATTGAAGTCCTATCAAAAGAATTGTTTTCAGAGTGATTGTCATGAATTTTTAACGAAATATTACTAACATTATGTCTTAAAAATGTGTTGTAATTATAATATTTGCTCAAAAAAGTATCATTATAATTAACATCTTTTCTAAAACTGTAAAAACTTTCAGGAATAGAATTTAAAAAAGCAGCTTTGTCTTTTCCGAAATGTATAAATGGATAAACCTCTTTATTTGAATAATAACTGTAATTTATATTTGCTTTAGCAATTTTTTCAAATAATGGTGTAGTTTCAAATCTTTTTATAAAACTGTTTAAATCTTTTTCTTTTTCGTCTTTTAGGGAATCTATATGTTTTTCGTAAATAGATGGATTTGATTGACAAAGTTTAACTATTTTTTTCTCCTCTTTTTCATTTTCTAAAAAATGATTTATTAAATAATTATTTTTTTTATCTCCTTCACCAGTGTAAACAAGTGATTCATCAAAATCTAAAGTATTTAATCTGAAAAGTAAACTGTCTTGTGGTTCTAATAATACCATTTGATATTCTCCACCATGTCTAAAGGTGTACATACCTTCATTCAAATTAATTATTTTATAAATAAATCTATTTCTAACATCAAGTTTAACAGTATCAATAACAACTTCATCTTTGGAAAGCACAACAAAATTAGTAGTTGGATTAATAATTTCTCCTCCTAAATAGGCATAATTTAAATCGGCATTAGGAGTGTCTTTTTTACAACCCAAAAACGTAATAACTATAATTATTATTGAAAAGTATAATTTCATAAATTTTTAAACGTTGTTTTGTTTATTAAAAACAATTCTAAACAAAAATATAGTTTGTAACATTAAAGTGTTGTTAATGCGTTGTTAAATATTTAGGACACAAAAATATCTTTACGACTAGTGTTTACATAAAAATAGCTATCTTAAGTTTCGACTTACCATTAGAATTTTCTACTTTTGCACCAAATTAAAACACCCTATATGTTATCAGTATCTAATCTTTCGGTTCAATTTGGAAAACGTGTTCTTTTTGATGAAGTAAATACAACGTTTAATAATGGTAATTGTTACGGTATTATTGGCGCTAACGGTTCAGGAAAATCTACTTTTTTGAAGATTATTTCCGGAAAACAAGATCCTACTTCAGGTCAAATCCATCTAGAATCAGGTAAGCGTATGTCTGTTTTAGAGCAAAACCATAATTTATATGATTCTCATACTGTATTGGAAACTGTTTTAATGGGAAACAAACCACTTTATAAAATCAAATCAGAAATGGATGCGCTTTATGCTGATTATTCTGATGAGAATGCAGATCGAATAGGTGAGTTACAAGTAGCGTTTGAAGAAATGAATGGTTGGAACGCTGATAGTGATGCCGCATCTATGCTATCTAGTTTAGGTATAAAAGAAGAGCATCATTATACTTTGATGGCGGATTTGGATGGTAAACAAAAAGTACGTGTTTTATTAGCACAGGCGCTTTTTGGAAATCCTGATGTATTGATAATGGATGAGCCTACAAATGATTTAGATTATGAAACTATTTCATGGTTAGAAAATTTCTTAGCTAATTACGAAAACTGTGTAATAGTTGTATCTCACGACAGACACTTTTTAGATGCCGTTTGTACTCATATTTCAGATATTGATTTCGGAAAAATTAATCATTTTTCTGGTAACTATACCTTTTGGTATGAATCTTCTCAATTAGCTGCACGCCAACACGCACAACAAAACAAAAAGGCTGAAGAAAAGAAAAAGGAATTAGAAGAATTTATCCGTCGTTTTTCTGCTAACGTTGCAAAAAGTAAACAGGCAACAAGTAGAAAGAAAATGATTGAAAAGCTAAATATAGCTGATATTAGACGCACAAGTAGACGTTATCCAGCTATTATTTTTGAGCGTGATAGAGAAGCTGGAGATCAAATTCTTAATATCGAAAATTTAGCCGCTTCCATTGAAGGCGAATTGTTATTTAAAAATATAGATTTAAATTTAGCTAAAGGTGATAAAGTTGTTGTTTTTTCTAGAGATTCTAGAGCTACAACTGCATTTTATCAAATAATAAATGGTAAAGAAAAGGCTGATGAAGGAAAATTTGACTGGGGTGTAACAACGACTCAATCTTATTTACCGCTTGATAACAGTGAGTTTTTTAATAATGATTTAACTCTAGTTGATTGGTTAAGACAATGGGCAACTACTGAAGAAGAACGCGAAGAAGTTTATATAAGAGGTTTCTTAGGAAAGATGATTTTTAGTGGAGAAGAAGCTTTAAAAAAATCGAATGTACTTTCTGGTGGTGAAAAAGTACGTTGTATGTTAAGTAGAATGATGATGGTTAGAGCCAATGTATTGATGTTAGATGAACCTACTAACCATTTAGATTTAGAAAGTATAACGGCCTTTAATAATTCATTAAAAAACTTTAAGGGGACTATGCTTTTTACGACACACGATCATGAGTTTGCTCAAACCGTAGCAAATAGAGTAGTGGAATTAACTCCAAGTGGTGTCATTGATCGTTATACAACGTTTGATGATTATATGCAAGACAAGAAAATCAAAGAAATGCGTGATAAAATGTACGCTGTTACTGCTTAATTACTCTTGTAATTCTGAAGTAATATTTTCAACAATGATGATAGCTTTATCAAGTTCGTCTTTGTGAACATAAACTTGTTGAAAACCAGGGATAATACCACCACCAAAACCTGCTAATCGGGCAGATTCAGTATGGTCTTTAACAACAGGTATTATGTCTTCTTTTTCTAATTCAGAAATAATGCGTTGTACAATAATAAAATCTCCAGTAAATATTTTTATGTAGTTTGAATTAGACATGTTTTTTAGTTTATGAAAACTATTAAATATACGACATTTTTGATACAAAAAAAACCTACTAAAAAGTAGGCTTAAATTTTATATTTAATAAAAACTACCTTAGTTCTGCACCTAATTGATTTTCAAAGTTAGATTGAAGTTTACTCATAATTTTATCAATTTGAGTATCTGTAAGTGTCTTGTTTTCATCTTGTAATGTAAAACTAATAGCATAACTTTTTTTGCCCTTTGGTAAGTTTTTACCTTGATAAACATCAAATAAGTTAACAGTTTTAAGTAATTGTTTTTCAGTTTGTTTAGCTATTTTGTATATAGACTCAAATGTGATATTATCATCTAAAAGTAAAGCGAAATCACGTTTTACTTCAGGGTATTTAGCAATTGTTTTAAATGTAATTTTATTCCTTTTTACAATTTCTAATATAGCATCCCAATTAAAATCAGCAAACAATACCTCTTGAGAAATATCAAAATGCTTTAAAATAGATTTTTTAATTAAACCAAAATCAACAATCTTTGTTTTTCCTTGACATAAAGTTAATCCTTCGCTAAATAAATCATTATTTACTGGTGCTTCAAAATATCCAGTAACACCTAATCTATTAAGAATGGCAATAATGGAACCTTTCAAATAGAAAAAATCACTTTTTTTACTAATGTTAGACCAACTATCTTGCGATTGATTTCCTGTTGTGAATAGTGATAAATGCTTAAACTCTTCACGATTATCATTAAAATTATGATATGTTTTACCAAATTCAAAAAGTTTTAAATCAGTACGTTTTCTATTGATATTAAAAGAAACAGCCTCTAAGCCTGAAAACAATAAGGATTGCCTTAAAACTGATAAATCATTGCTCAAAGGATTTAAAATTGCAATGTTATGATTTTCTTTTATTTGTTCACTAAGTTCTATATATTCAGGCGTGGTTAACGAGTTTGATAAAATTTCAAAGTAACCTTGCGATGCTAATTGATTTCCTATAATATTTTGAATTTTATAATCTTCAAAACGAGATATTGTCGAAATAGATGCATTTAGTTTTTCAGTTGTTAAAATATTATTGTAACCGTATATACGTAAAATTTCTTCAATAATATCAGCTTCCCGATGTACATCATTTCTATAAGCTGGTACAGTTAAACCTAAACCAGTTTCAGTTACATTGTTAACTTTTATTTCTAAAGAAGTTAAAATACGTTTAATTGTTTCTTTAGGAATCTCTTCACCTATTAACTTTTTGGCATTCTCAAAACTCAATCTTACTTCAAAATCTTTAATTTTTGTTGTATAAATATCTATGATATCACTAGTTATTTCACCACCTGCAATTTCTTGAATAAGTAATGCTGCTCGTTTTAATGCATATTCAGTAATATTAGGATCTATACCCCTTTCAAACCTAAACGATGCATCTGTGTTTAAACCATGGCGTTTTGCCGATTTACGAATGCTAACAGGATTAAAGTAAGCACTTTCTAAAAAAATACTAGTTGTATTTTCAGTAACTCCAGAATGTATTCCTCCAAAAACACCTGCAATACACATAGGTTTTTCTGCATCACAAATCATTAAATCTTCTTCGTGTAATTCACGTTCAATACCATCAAGAGTCGTAAACTTTGTTCCAGATTTAAGAGTTTTAATTTCAACTTTATTGCCTGAGATTTTAACAGCATCAAAAGCATGTAATGGTTGTCCTAAATCATGTAAAACATAATTAGTAGCATCAACAATGTTGTTAATTGGGTTCAGTCCAATAGCTTTTAATCTGTTTTTGAGCCAAGTTGGAGATTCTTTTACTTTTAAACCAGAAATCGTAACACCGCAATAGCGAGGAGCTAAATCTTTATTAATAACATTAACATCAATTTTTAGCATTCGATTATCCACATGAAAGGCACTAACTGATGGTGTTATTAACTCTAAATTTATTTCTTTTTGAATCAATCCAGCTTTTAAATCTCTTGCAACACCTAAGTGACTCATAGCATCAGCTCTGTTTGGTGTTAAGCCAATTTCAAAAACCTGATCATTTTCAATTTCATAAATGTCAGCTAATAAAGTTCCAGCTTTTAAATCAGCATCTAATACTAAAATACCATCATGAGATTTACCGAGTCCTAATTCATCTTCGGCACAAATCATACCATGACTTTCTTGACCTCTAATTTTTCCTTTTTTAATAGTCCAAGATTCACCTTCAGCAGTAAATAAAACAGTTCCAATAGTTGCGACTGGTACTTTTTGTCCTGCTTCAACATTAGGTGCGCCACATACTATTTGTACAGGATCATCTCCACCAATATTAACGATAGTTAATTTTAATTTATCTGCATCTGGGTGTTTTATACACGTTAAAACTTCACCAACCACAACACCTTCTAGGGCGCCTTTAACAGATTGATAGGTATCTATACCTTCAACTTCAAGACCTAAATCTGTAAGTAATTCACTAGTTTGTTCTGGAGTCCAATCTGTTTTTAAAAATTGTTTTAGCCAATTGTATGAAATCTTCATAAATCATTATCCTTTATAAGTTCGCAAATATAAAATATTGCAGCTAGCATTCAAACAAAGCATTCTAAATTGTCATTTAAAAAGAATAATTTTGTTAGTATCTTGCCAGAAATTCGATTAATATATTTTAATAAGACTTTATGAAGCATATTTTTTTAGTTGTATTGTTTTTGGGACTATTTTCTTGTAAGTATGAAAATAAAATTACGTACTTGGAAAAAGGTAAGTTTAGAGCTGAATTAAAAGTGAATGATTCGCTTGATTTACCTTTTAATTTTGAAGTGTTTTCTGCAAACAAATTACTTGTTTTTAATGCTGAAGAAATCATTGAAGTTGATGATATAGTTTATAATAATGATTCTGTTTACATTAATATGCCTGTTTTTGATGGGTTTCTTGTAGCTAAAATTGAAGAAGGCAAACTAAACGGAAGTTTTATAACTCCTGGCTTGGATAGACATATGTTTTTTAAAGCTGAAAAAAATAACACCAGATTTGATATAGGTTTAAAGGCAAACTATGATCTTTCGGGTAATTGGGAAACCATATTTAGTCCAGAAAATAAAGATGACACCTATTTAGGTAAAGGTATTTTTAAGCAAAATGGCAACACAGTTACAGGTACTTTTAGAACTAATACCGGAGATTACAGGTTTTTAGAAGGCGTTTTAGATGGTAATCAATTACAATTATCTGCATTTGATGGTGCCCATGCTTTTTTATTTACAGCACAAGTAACCGATAGTACTATGGTTGGCAATTTTTTTTCTGGAACCCATTGGGAAGAACCTTTTATTTCTAAACGAAGTGATAATTTTGAATTACCAGATGCAAACGAACTTACATATTTAAAAGAAGGTTATGATAAAATTGAATTCTCATTTCCTGATGAAAATGGTAATATGGTTTCTCTAACAGATAATCGATTTAAAGATAAAGTTGTTTTGGTGCAAATTATGGGAACTTGGTGCCCAAATTGTTTAGATGAAAGCAAATATTATTCAGAGTATTTTAAGAATAACAAAAATAAAAATTTAGAGTTTATAGCTTTAGCTTTTGAGTACGTAAAAACTCAAGAAGCAGCATTTAAAAACATTCAACGTTTAAAAAATAAAACAGGAATAAGTTACCCAATATTATTGGCACAATTTGGATCAAATGATAAACAAGAAGCTAATGATAAGCTACCTATGTTAAATCATGTATTATCATACCCAACCAGTATTTTTATTGATAAAACTGGTAAAGTTAGAAAAATACACACAGGTTTTAACGGACCAGCCACAGGTAAAAAGTTTACTGAGTTTAAAAAAGATTTTGATGATTTTGTAAATAAATTATTAATTGAGTAATTTTTGATTTAAATGATTATAAGGGTGTTTTAGTTTAATTATATTAGACTAAAAAGAAGCTATTTTATATTAGATCAACATTTTGTATTTGAAGTTTTAAAAATCATAAATCTTCAAGTATCAAATTATAATCGTATTGTAAATCTTCATGTAAACTATTTATTATTTTTTTAGATAGAAGTAATTGACGATTATACATATTTTGTAATTGTGTACCACGGTTAATACTCGGTTTAAAATCTCTTAATTTTTCGCAAAAGTAGAGGAGAAGCTCCACTTCGCTTTCTTTTTTTTGAGAATATCGAATGTATTTTTTTACGTTTCTTAAAATTTTTTGAGTACTTTTTCTGATGTAGAAATAACTATCCGTATTAATTAATTCAAATTCTTCATCTATATACTTTTTTACACTGTCAATATAACCTGTTTCGTTATGAGATTCGAATAGTAAATAGGTAAGGAGCTCTTTATTTTCTTTTTTAAATCGTGATAAACGTAAACAAAGTTCTTGAATTTCTTGAGTAGAAAGTGTATCCAATTCTTTTTTAATTTCTCTTAAGGTTACAGCTTTCATTTTAAAATAGATTAGGGTATAAATATAAAAAAACCATTGCTCTAACAATGGTTTTGTATTTTTTATTGAAAATAAATTATCTCAATTTTGGATAATCAGAAGGGTTTACTTCACTCATAACATCATAGATAGCTTCAAATATATCTTCAGCAGATGGTTTAGAAAAGTAATCACCATCATTTCCGTATGCTGGTCTGTGAGCTTTTGCAGTTAATGTTTTCGGACTACTATCTAAGTATTGATAAGCGTTTTGAATGTTTATTATTTGATCTAGAATATAGGCAGATGCCCCACCTGGCACATCTTCATCTATAATGATTACTCGATTTGTTTTTGCAATACTTTTAACGATATCATGATTGATATCAAAAGGAATTAAAGACTGTGCATCAATAATTTCAATATCTATACCAATTGCTAAAAGCTCTTTACTAATTTGTTCTACAATTCTAAGTGTAGATCCATAAGATACTACCGTTATATCTGTACCTTCTTTTACAGTTTCAACAACGCCTATAGGTGTTTTAATATTATTTAAATTATTTGGCATTTTTTCTTTTAATCTGTAGCCATTTAAACACTCTACAACAATACCTGGATCATCTCCTTGTAAAAGTGTATTATAAAAACCAGCTGCTTTAGTCATGTTTCTGGGTACTAATAAATGAACACCTCTAACTAAGTTTAATATACCTCCCATTTGAGATCCAGAATGCCAAATACCTTCTAGCCTGTGGCCTCTGGTTCTAATAATTAAAGGTGCTTTTTGTTTTCCTTTAGTCCTGTAATGGGTAGTAGCCAGATCGTCACTAATTATTTGTAAAGCATAAAGGATATAATCTAAATACTGAATTTCCGCTATTGGTCTTAAACCACGTAATGCCATTCCAATACCTTGACCTATAATGGTGGCTTCACGAATACCAGTGTCAGCGACTCTTAGTTCTCCATACTTTTCTTGTAAACCTTCTAAACCTTGATTTACATCTCCAATATTACCTGTATCCTCTCCAAAAACTAAAGCCTCAGGATGATTACTAAAAATAGCATCAAAATTATCACGTAAAATAATTCTTCCATCAACTAATTCCGCTTCATCATTAAAGGTAGGTTTAACTTCTTTAACAAGCAAATTTGATCGTTCAGTTTCGCAATATAAATGCGAACTAAATTTGGGTTGAGCAGTTTCAAAAATTGTATTTATCCAATTGCTTAATTGGAACTTTTCATTAGAATCTTCTCCAATAGTATGTCTTAGTGCTTTTCTTGCATGTGATAAAAGATCTTTTCTAGTTACTTCTTGAATGGCTATTAAGCTTTCTTTTATTTTTTCAATAAAAACGCTATTAGCACTAACGTTTTCTAGTTGTTTAAGGATATATATTAGTTCTTGTTGCTCTTTTTTAATAGGTTTTAAAAACGTATTCCAAGCGTTATTTTTTGCATCCCTAACTTGACTTTTTGCAGTTCTTTCTATTTCTGTAAGTGCTTCATTTGTTGCGATACCACTTTCAATAATCCATTCACGCATTTTGGTGTTACAATCATGTTGTATTTCCCAATCCAAACGTTCTTGATTTTTGTAACGCTCATGAGAGCCAGATGTAGAATGTCCTTGAGGTTGAGTTAATTCTAATACATGAATTAAAACAGGCACGTGCTCTTCTCTTGCAATAGTGCTAGCTTCTTGATAAGTTTCAACAATATTGGCATAATCCCAACCTTTCACACGTAAAATCTCGTAGCCTTTATTGTCTTTATCTCGTTGAAAACCTTTAAGGATTTCAGAAATATTTTCTTTAGTTGTTTGATATTTTGCATGAACAGAAATACCATACTCATCATCCCAAACACTAATAATCATTGGTACTTGTAAAACACCTGCAGCATTAATAGTTTCAAAAAACAAACCTTCACTGGTACTGGCATTACCTATGGTACCCCATGCTACTTCGTTTCCATTTACAGAAAAATTGGCTTTATTAATACCTTCAACTTCTCTGAAGATTTTTGAAGCTTGTGCTAGACCTAATAAACGAGGCATTTGCCCAGCAGTAGGAGAGATGTCTGCACTAGAATTGTATTGTTTGGTTAAATCTTTCCAACTACCATTATCATTTAGACTATGCGTAACAAAATGCCCACCCATTTGGCGACCAGCAGACATTGGTTCATATTCAATATTAGTATTAGCATATAAACCAGCAAAAAACTGCTCTTTAGTTAACTCGCCAATAGCCATCATGAAAGTTTGATCTCTGTAATAACCAGACCTCCAATCACCTTTTAAAAAGGCTTTAGCCATAGCTAGTTGCGGAACTTCTTTTCCATCACCAAAAATTCCAAACTTTGCTTTTCCAGTTAATACTTCTCTACGTCCCAATAAACTACATTCTCTACTTTCAACCGCTATTTTATAGTCAGTTAAAACTTCTGTTTTAAAGTCTTCGAATGATAATTTATTTTCCAAATTGGTAATAGATTGCATTTAAGTATGCTTTAGCTCTTGCAAAAATAGCTAAAGTTTAGCTTATTTACAATAAATCAATACTGTTATTTGATGGTGAATATTTAAAAAATTAAATAAATAAATGATTTTTTTGATTTATATTCAGTAAAATTAATCAAAACTGACAATTATTCAAAATAAGCTTTAATACCATCGCCTTCTAAAAAGACCTAAAAGGGCTTGGGGATCAACAGTGAATTTGAATCTGATTTTTTGATCATAATTTGTTTGATCAATTTCCCAGCCTAAATTAGAATAAATAGGGAAGTAAATTTCAAAATAATCTGTAACTAAATCAATTCTAATACCAGAGTCATATACAAAGTTGGGAGAAAAAGATTTATTTTTTACTAAACCAACATCGCCATAAGCTAATATGTATTTCCAAACTGTTGTGCTGGTATTAAAAGTTGTCATCCATTGATTTGCAAATGGGGTTTCAAGTTTAGATTTAAAACCACCTTCTGCATCAATGTATTGTTGACTAAATATCCCTGAAGCTTCAGAACGTCCCAAATACGAATAATCAAATAAATAATCTGTAGGTCTGTCTAATGCAAAGCTAAAATAATTTGAGGTTGGATCTGTATTATTTTTTATAAAAGTACCAGCAAAGGCGCGTATATTTAATTGTCTGTTACTTTCAAATAGGCGTCTATATTCGTAATTAAATGATAGCTTACTGAATTTTGCTCCAATTTGAAAATCAGTGTACCATTTATTAAAATTTATCAAATTATCATTTGAATGTAAATAACGTGCGTTAAATACGCTATAATTTGGTTGATTTGAAGTTAAAATGTTATTGGCATCTTTATCTCTATTAATATCAATATATCTGAAATTTAATGATTTACGTTTATTAGAACGAAAATCGTTATCCTCTCTAAAGTTAAAAGTTAATGAAGGTGTAATTTTTCTTACAAATAAATTTTCAGCATAAGAAGAGTATCCTGCTGCAATACCATAATTTATAGAAAATAAATTATGGTTTTCCAAATAGTGTGTATTAGATACTGATGCTGAACCAGTTAATGATTTTGATTTAAAAGCATACCTAGGTTCAATCTTATAATTGAAAAGCCTTCTTAAAACCGTTTTATTATATACTCTAAAACCCAGTGTTAAACCATCATAAATATTATTAAATTCTGCCGTAGGCATAAAAAACACTTGACTATAATTAGGGTCTTCAATATCTTTTAAAAGTCTAAATTGAAGTGGTTTATTGTTAAAAAAGTAACCTTTTAAAGATTTCCAATTATCTCTTAAATTAATTTCTGGAATAACGCCGTTGTAATTTAAAACCAGTTTGTTAGCGCTTATTCTTGGGATTGTTATAGTTTTTATTTCGTCAATATTTTCTATCCAAATCTTCGATACTAAACTATCGTTATTAAAACTATACAATGAAACAGGCATGCTGTTATCGCGTTTATTTTTTATAGTTATGGTAATAGAATCTTCTGTTTTTTTAATTTTTTTAATCTTAAAATCTATCTTTTTTCTTGTTTTTAAATAATCTTCAAAAAACCAATCTATATTTTTATCAGTTTTAGACTTGATAAAATTCTCAAAATTTTCTGTAGAAGTTACTTTTAATTTGTTTTCATCAACAAACGACTCTAAGCTATTTTTAATAATATTACTATTAACAAAATCTTCTAAGTATTTAAATCCAATTCCAGCTTTATATTTGTTGGATATGTTGGCATTAAATTTCAACAATGAATCTTTATGCATTGTTAAAGGTTGGTCTCTGTTGGTTCTTGCCATAGACATGAAAGCCAAAATATACTTTTCATTAAACTTCATATCTGCTGCATGAAATGAACGCACACCCCATAAATCGGCAAAAGCACCTAAAAATTTCATATTTGGATAAAATTCATCAACATAATTCATTAAAAAATATATTTGAATGCCATCTAGCAGCCATTGTTCTTTTCTAGGATTTATTAGTAATGTATTTTCTAAATAATTCTGTAGTGCAATTTTTAAGAGTTTTAATTCGTATTGAAAATGATTAGGATAAGGTTTTAAAAAGCTTGGTAATAAATTTAATCCGTAAAGCGGATTTTTATCATAATCTATTTTAGTTAGTAGAAGTTTTTTATGGGGATATTTCCCGAAATTTTCAAAAATGTAATTAATAACTTTTTCAGTTATTATAACTTTTTCAATAAGTTCTATATTTTCATCATCTATATTTGAAATTAAAGAAAAATCATCTGTTTGTAACGTTTTGAAATCTGAAGTTTTACTTAAAAATAATTTAGTGCTTAATCTATCTTTTCCTTTTAACTTAACTACTTGTTTATTTGTTTCTTGTTTAGACTCGTCTATATCTAATTCTGAAGTTAAAGTATAACCTAATGGATACTCAATTTCTAGAGTAATATCCGATTTTGGAATAAATAAATCATCCAAATTTTTATTACTATAATATTGCCACTCACCATTATAAATAGTTGGGGTTATATACCAATATTTTAAGTTTAGATCGCCTTCATCAGTAAAACCATAACTCGTAAATTTGGAATTAGGTATTTGAACAATGTACTCCAAATGAATGGTATAATAGGCATCAGGTTTTAAAGGTTTATTAAGTATAACTTTGGTAATATCTGTTTGATTTTTTAATTCATTAAAAATTAATTCTTGATTGTTTTGTTTAATAGAAGTAATTACAGAATAACCTCTATCAATACTTTTAGCTAAATGAAAATCGTTTATATATTCATCGGCTATTCTTATGGCAAGCGGTGTTTTTTTTGATGAAAAGCTATTTGCCCAATTACTTAAATAGATGGTGTCCAAAACATGTTGTGATGAGTTTTGGTATTTTATTGTTTGTGAAATTTTAATTTGCTTATTATCAATATCAAAAACAGCTTTTAAGTCTATGTTATTTTGACCAAAGCTTTTAAAAAATAATATAGCTAATAAGGAAAAACTTAAAAGTTTAGATTTCAATTTATAATTTGAACATTAAATGGTTAATTTTTCATGAAAGACAGTGCAATATAATAAATAGTAAATCAAATATTTATAGCTAAATAAGTAATCTATTATGATTTGCTAAAAATTAGGACTTAATCCAGATTCTTTATAGAAAGCATCAAGTATTTGGATAACTTCATCTTCAGTATCTACTAAGTGAATAAGATCTAAATCCTTTGAACTAATATTTGAAAAAGAATCTAAAAGTGTAGTTTTTATCCAAGTCATCATACCTTCCCAAAAGTCTGTTCCTACTAATATAATAGGGAACTTTCCAATTTTATGAGTTTGTATGAGTGTTATGGCTTCGAAAAGTTCATCAAGGGTTCCAAAGCCACCTGGCATAACAACAAACCCCTGTGAGTACTTAACAAACATGACTTTTCTAACAAAAAAGTAGTCGAAATCTAAACTTTTATCATAATCAATATAAGGATTGTCATGTTGCTCGAAAGGTAATTCTATATTTAAGCCTACAGATGTTCCGCCACCTAAATGAGCGCCTTTATTTCCAGCTTCCATAATACCTGGACCACCACCGGTTATAACGCCATATCCAGCTTCAACTATTTTTTTTGCAATAGCTTCAGCCAATTTGTAATATTTATGTTCTGGTTTTGTTCGAGCGGACCCAAAAATAGAAACACAAGGTCCTATTTTACTCATTTTTTCAAAACCATTAACAAATTCGCCCATGATTTTAAAAATGGCCCAGGAATCATTAGTCTTTATCTCGTTCCAGCTTTTATGATGTTTTTCTTTTCTCATAGTCAATATTTTTACTAATTTAATTCTTTTTTAAGGAATTTAGCAGTGTAACTTTTTTTGTGTTTTGCAATCTCTTCTGGAGTACCTTCAACTATTACTTGTCCGCCACCTTTTCCACCCTCATACCCAATATCAATAATATGATCAACGGTTTTAATAACATCTAAATTGTGTTCAATAATTAATACCGTATTTCCTTTGTTAGCTAATTTGTTTAAAACAATCATTAAAACACGAATATCTTCAAAATGTAATCCAGTAGTGGGCTCATCTAAAATATAAAAAGTGTTACCGGTATCTCTTTTTGAAAGTTCAGTTGCTAGTTTTATACGTTGTGCTTCTCCACCAGAAAGTGTTGTACTTTGTTGGCCTAACGTTATATATCCTAAACCTACATCTTTAATTGTTTTTAATTTATTATGAATTTTAGGAATATTTTCGAAGAAAGGAACCGCGTCATCAATTGTCATATTTAAAACATCACTTATACTTTTTCCTTTGTAACGAATTTCTAGAGTTTCACGGTTAAAACGTTTGCCTTGACAGGTTTCACATTCCACATAAACATCGGGAAGAAAATTCATTTCTATTAGCCTTAAACCTCCACCTTGACAGGTTTCACAACGCCCACCTTTTACATTAAAACTAAATCGTCCTGCCTTATAACCCCTAATCATGGCTTCTGGTATTTTAGCAAATAAACTTCTTATTTCATCAAAAGTTTTGGTATAAGTTGCAGGGTTACTTCGTGGAGTTCTACCAATTGGTGATTGATTTATATCTATTACTTTATCAATATACTCTAAACCTGAAATGCTTTTGTAAGACATTGGTTTTTTTACACCATTGAAGTAATAGGCATTTAAGATAGGGTATAAGGTTTCATTAATAAGCGTTGATTTTCCGCTACCAGATACGCCAGTTATACCTATCATTTTACCAAGAGGGAATTTTACTGAAACATTTTTTAAATTATTACCAGTACAGCCTTTAAGTTCTAAAAAATGACCGTTACCTTCACGACGCTTTTTGGGTACTTCTATTTCCTTTTTTCCGTTAAGGTAGTCGGCAGTTAATGTGTTATGAGTTTTAAGCTCTTCTGGGGTGCCTATACTTATAATTTCACCACCATGTTTTCCGGCTTTTGGTCCAATATCAATAACATAATCTGCGCGTTCAATCATGTCTTTATCATGTTCTACTACAATGACAGAATTACCAATATCTCGAAGTGAAACTAGGGAGTTTATAAGTTTTTCATTATCGCGCTGATGTAAACCAATACTAGGTTCGTCTAAAATATAAAGCACACCAACTAATTGGGAGCCTATTTGTGTTGCTAAACGAATTCGTTGTGCTTCACCACCAGATAAGGATTTAGAACTTCGGTTTAATGACAAATAATCTAAACCAACATCGAGTAAAAATTGCAGTCTTGATTTTATTTCTTTTAAAACTTCTTCTGCAATTTTAATTTGTTTTTCTGAAAGATGGTTTTCTAAATCTTTAAACCATTTTAATAATTCAACAACATCTGTATTTGCAAGTTCTGCTATATTTTTATTATTTATTTTGAAATAAAGAGATTCTTTTCTTAATCTAGAGCCTTCACAAACGGGACATTCAATCTTATCCATGTAGTCTTTAGCCCAACGCTTTAGAGAGTTAGTCTCAGCGGTATTGTATTGGTTTTCAATAAAATTAGCAACACCTTCAAAATCTATTTTATAATCCCTAGTAACGCCTAAAGTTTTACTTTCAACTGAAAATTTTTCATTGCCACCATACAAAATCACCTGTTTTGCTTGTTCAGGAATATCTTTATAAGCATCAGTTAATTTGAAATTGAAGCGTTGTGCTATAGTTTCAAATTGTTTGAAAATCCAACTATTTTTTTCAGGTCCATGAGGTGCGATTGCACCAGCTTTTATTGAAACGGAATCATCTGGAATAATTTTTTTCTCATTTACTTGGTATAAACTACCAATGCCGTTACAGTTACTACAAGCACCTTTTGGAGAGTTGAATGAAAAATTATTAGGCTCTGGATTTGGATAAGAAATACCCGAACTAGGACACATTAAACTTCTACTAAAATATCTTATTTCTTTGCTGTCTTGATCTATTACCAAAAGCACATCTTCGCCATGATACATGGCTGTATTGATGGTTTCTGTTAGGCGTTTATCATTATCAACCGAATCATCAATTTTAAGTCTATCAATTACAATTTCTATATCATGAGTTTTGTAACGATCTAGCTTCATGCCTTTTGTAATATCTACAATCTCACCATCAGTTCTTACTTTTATAAAACCTTGTTTTGCAATTTGCTCAAATAATTCTCTGTAATGTCCCTTACGAGAACGTACAACTGGTGCTAAAACGTTAATACGTTTGTCTTTAAAATCAGTAGTAATAAGCTCTTTAATTTGCTCATCACTATAGCTAATCATTTTTTCTCCAGTATTAAAACTATAAGCATCACTGGCACGCGCAAAAAGCAAACGTAAAAAATCGTAGATTTCTGTAATGGTACCTACTGTTGAACGAGGCGATTTACTGGTTGTTTTTTGCTCAATGGCAATTACCGGAGATAAGCCATCAATTTTATCCACATCGGGTCGTTCCAAACCACCTAAAAATTGACGCGCATATGCTGAAAATGTTTCAATATAACGACGTTGTCCTTCAGCATAAATAGTATCAAATGCCAATGACGATTTCCCGCTACCAGATAACCCTGTAATAACCACAAGTTTTTCACGAGGAATTGATACATCAATGTTTTTAAGATTGTGAACACGCGCACCTTTTACTTCAATAAAATCATCAAATTGGCTCATAAAATTGCAAAAGTGCAAAGGTACAATTTTAGATGTTAAAGTCGTGTGAAGATTTCTTTTAGATTTATTATTATTGCATGAGAAATCAATCATTTTAGAATTAATAAAACGAATAAAAAAGAAAAATAAATTTTTATGAAATTACTAGGAATTGGCTCAAGAATAAACCATGCAGAATATGGGAAAGGTGTTGTAACTAATTTAACCTCAAAACATTATTGGGTGACTTTTATTGAAAATGGTTTAGAAACTATTGATTTAGATAGCAATTTTGAAATTATTGAGGCTGCCGATGGCGATGTTGATAGTGTTAGTTTTTTTGATATTGAAAGTAGTTTAGCTAGCATTTTAAAAAAATGGAGTGATGTAAGTGAAGTTGTTCCTATTGCTGATAAGTATAAAGGAGGTAAATTAATTTTAGAGCCTGCCGATACAAGTATGAAATCTTATGAATTACCTATTGATACATTTTTTCACAAAATAACCATGGTTAGAGATAGATTACGTGTTATGGAACAACGCGTAAATTCTAGTGATTTAGATGAACAGAGTAAAATTGATTTACAACAGTATATTACAAGAATTTATGGTAGTTTAACTAGTTTTAATATCCTTTTTAAATCTGATAGCCATCGTTTTGTGGGACATAAGAGTAAATAAGTTATTTGCTTGTTTTAATAGCATCAATTTCTAAACCTAAAACCAAAAGTTTGTGTAATGTTGGTAACTTTGCTTCAGTTTCTGTAGTTGTCCAATGGTTCCAAGAAGCTTCTAATCCATCAATAGGCAAAATGGAAGTCCACATTTTAAAAGCCTTTGGTGAGCCATCTTCATTAAGTAACCATAAGTAAGAATCTCCTGGGGTTGAACCGCCACTGGTATAGGTTACTAATAAAGCTTCTTTATTATTTTCCGTTTTAACCAACCTGCGCTCTACACCAGTATCAAATACTTTATAAGGTGCAATAAGCCAAAAAGAGTCGTTATTAAAATATTCGCGGGCTTGTTTTATTAAACCGTCAGCAAGTTCACTTTCGTTAATAAAACTATGGATATATACTTTGCTTTTAGAATTATCGTTTAAATTTAAAGATACTTTATAATCTTTCCAGTAAACATCACATATATTCTTTTTTTTATCCCAGTTATAATGATGTCTTTTTTTGAAAGTCCATTCAATATAATTCGTGTTTTTATAGGCTTCAAAATCAAGTGCATCAAGCATTTTGTTAGCTAAAGCATCCGCTTTTTCACCTTGCACACCGAGTGGTAAGGCTTCGTTATATTTAAAGTATAAAAATCCAAAAAACAATAAACTTGGTAACGTTAAAAATACCAGTATACCAGTTACTATTTTTAGTATTTTTTTTATTTTTTTTGACATAAAATCTTCTGTTTAGTTTATAACTAAAATCTAAAGTATTAAATACTATTGAGTTGCAAAAAAAAAACTTTTAAAAACCGACCGCAGTATCGTCACCTCGATGATCTGCTCCACCTTCATAAGACTTATCATTTAAAACTAGTATTCCATCGACCTTACCAATTACACGAGAATCTTTTTCATTAATAAAATAACCAAGTTTTTTAAGTTCGTTTATTGCTGATTCATCAAATAAATTTGGTTCCATTCTAATTTCATCTGGTAACCATTGATGATGAAAACGAGGTGCGTTAACAGCTTCTTGCATACCCATTTTAAAAGCATATACATTTAATATAGTTTGTAAAACCGAGGTTATAATGGTTGAACCTCCAGGTGTGCCAACAGACATGTAAAGCTTTCCATTTTTCTCAACAATAGTAGGCGTCATCGAAGATAACATACGTTTTTCTGGTGCAATACTGTTGGCCTCAGCTCCAATAAGACCAAACATATTAGGCTCTCCTGTTTTACTACTAAAATCATCCATTTCATTATTTAAAAAGAAACCGAGTTCTGAACAATACAATTTTGAACCATAAGCACCATTTAAAGTTGTGGTTGCAGATATAGCATTACCAAATTGATCTACAATAGAGTAGTGTGTGGTTTCATCACTTTCAATAACTTGCACATTGCCATGAGATACATCCTTTGAAAGGGTCGCTTTTTCAAAGGAAAAATCAGACATTCGTTCATTTAAATAAAAATTGCTAATTAGTTTATCCAAAGGGATTTCAACAAAATCCGGATCACCTAAATAAAAACTTCTATCTGCATAAGCGCGTCGTTCAGCTTCTGTGATGATTTGGATGGCTTTTAATGAGTTGTGATTATATTGAGAAATATTATAAGGTTCTATCATTTTCATTATTTGAGCCAAGCAAACACCACCACTTGAAGGTGGAGACATTGAAATGATTTTTAAATCCTCAAAGGTAAATGTTATGGGATCCCGCCATTTGGCATTATATTTAGACAAATCTTCTTCGGTTATAATACCACCATTATCTTTAATAAATCTAGCTAATATTTTAGCGGTTTCTCCTTTATAAAATTCATCTTTACCATTTTTTAAAATCCGTTCTAAAGTTTTAGCAAGGGCAGGGTATTTTATAGTATCATTAGTTTTCCAATGTTTATTAAATAGTGTAGCTTCTTTATTTGCTTTTAGGAATTGAGGTTGATACTCTTTAATGCGTTTTTCTTGTTTTTCTGTAACTACAATGCCTTTATAGGCTAAATTAATAACTGGAGTTAAAATATCTTCAATAGGCAGCCAACCCAGTTTTTCATGCACAGCAAATACGCCAGCAATCGTACCTGGAATACCAACAGCCATGGCGCCAAGGGTACTTTTACCTGGTATTACATTGCTGTTTTTATCTAAAAACATATTTTTTGTTGATGCTAGAGGTGCTTTTTCTCTATAATCAATACCTCCAATATCCCCATTTGCCATTCTATAAACCATAAAACCACCACCACCAATATTTCCAGCATAAGGATATGCGACAGCTAAGGCTAGTTCAGTTGCAACCATAGCATCAAATGCATTGCCGCCTTTTTTTAGTATATCAATCCCAATTTGCGAGGCTTCAGCTCGCGCAGAAACTACCATCGCATTTTTAGAAACTAAACCTACCTGTGGTTCTTTTTTTTTAATTATTAGGGGTTCTTTTTTACAAGAAATGAAACATGCTATGAACAATAAGGAATAGGTGAATTTCTTCATGATTTACTGGTCAGTTCTTTTAATTTTTTTTTTGAAAATGCTCTTAATTCATCAAAAAATAAGGTGAATTCAATTTCAAATTCATTATAAAATGTTTCTAATTCTATAACAGCTTTATTCATGCCAGATCGATTTTTGGTTCTTCTATTCATTCCATCTAAAATTTTTGAAATCCCGTTTATAGATGCATAACTTAACAACCAATTATCTGCTAACATAAAGGGCATCATTTTTTGTATCCTTGAAGGAAGTATATCAAAGTGCGCTTCAAGAGAATCATAAAAAGATTCTACAAAAACACTAAGAGGAATATCGCTATAATTTTTCCAATTTTTAGCTAAAAAATGGTCATACAAAATATCTACTATAATGCCAGAATAATGGCCATATTTCTCATGTAACCTTTTAGTACTGAGTCTTACTGTTTTGTGCGCATCTGTATAACTATCAATGTGTCTATGAAGTAAAATACCTATTTGTATATCTTTTGGGTATTTATTGTAACTTTTTCCTTTAATACCATCTGCAATAAAATTACCAATTGTTATTAAAGGATCATCACCAGATAGATAAATATGGGCCAAGTAATTCATTTGTGAAATTTACGAATTCTGATTTAACAAACCGATTTTGAAATACTATATTTGTTTTTCTAAATTTAAAATAAAGTATGACACTTATAAAATCAATTTCAGGAATACGAGGTACTATTGGTGGAAAAGTAGGAGAAAACTTAACGCCAATAGATGCTGTAAAATTCGCATCGGCTTATGGTGTTTGGTTAAAACAACAGCGAGATAAAGAGCACTATAAAGTTGTAGTAGGAAGAGATGCACGTATTTCTGGGCAAATGATACAAAATTTAGTAATGAATACGTTAGTTGGTTTAGGAATTCATATAGTAGATATAGGTTTATCAACAACACCAACTGTAGAAGTTGCTGTGCCTTTAGAGCATGCTGATGGTGGTATAATTTTAACAGCAAGTCATAATACAAAACAATGGAATGCGTTAAAATTATTAAACGCAAAAGGTGAGTTTATAGATAATTTTGAAGGCGCTAAAATTTTAGAAATTGCAGAAAGCGATAACATGATTTTTTCTGATGTGGATAACTTAGGTAAAATAACCAAAAATAAAGCTTATATAGATTTGCATATTATAGAAGTTTTAGATCTAGATTTAGTAACAGTAAATGCTATTGAAGAAGCCCGATTTAAAGTGGTTGTAGATGGTGTAAACTCCACAGGAGGTATAGCAATTCCTTTACTTTTAGAACGTTTAGGTGTAGATGTTGTAAAACTATATTGTGAGCCAAACGGACATTTCCCTCATAATCCAGAACCTTTAAAAGAGCATTTAGGAGATTTATCTGAAGCTGTTAAAAAACATAATGCAGATTTCGGTATTGTAGTAGATCCAGATGTAGATCGTTTAGCTTTTATGGACGAAAATGGCGAGATGTTTGGGGAGGAATATACTCTTGTAGCCTGCGCAGATTATGTACTTAGTAAAACTCCAGGAAACACGGTGAGCAATATGAGCTCGACTAGAGCCTTGAGAGATGTTACAGAAAAATATGGCGGCTTTTATGAAGCTAGTGCTGTTGGAGAGGTAAATGTGGTTAAACTCATGAAAAAAAATAAAGTGGTTATTGGTGGCGAAGGTAATGGAGGTATTATTTATCCAGAGGCTCATTATGGAAGAGATGCCTTAGTAGGAGTAGCTTTATTTTTAAGTTTATTGGCAGACAGAAAAATGTCTGTAAGCCAACTCAGAAAAACCTACCCAAATTATTTTATGAGTAAAAAGAAAATAGAATTAACGCCTGGTTTGGATGTAGATCGTATTTTGAAAACAATAGAAAACAGCTATAACATAGAACAACTTACAACTATTGATGGCGTAAAAATAGACTTTACAGAAAGTTGGGTACACTTACGAAAAAGCAACACAGAGCCTATTATAAGAATTTATACCGAAGCAAAATCGCAAAAAGAAGCTGATGCTTTAGCTGATAAATTTATTGCTGAAATTGGAGAGATTGCAAACAGTTGAGACCTTGTGGATAGTTTAGGCTTTTAAAAAGGATGCAATTTCAATTGGGGCTAAAACAAGATTTAACTATGACGTATAAAATAGATTTAAATTGGATTGTTAACTTTACATAAATATTAATAAGTTGAACTAACTTTTATCTATTGGGCCTTTGCAAATAATTTTAATATTATTTGTGGTGTTTTTCGGATTTATAATAACTATAGTTGCTCTTATTGATATTTTAAAAAGTGAATTCTCAGGTAATAATAAGATTATTTGGATGTTAGTTGTTTTGTTTATTAACTTACTTGGTAAGGTTTTATATTTTATTATAGGAAGAAAACAGAAAATTAAAATTGGAAAAAATTATTAAATCAAATACTTAATAAAAATCTTAGAATAATAAATTTCAAATAATTAATTAAGATTTTTAATTTTTACATCAAAAGAGCTGAAATAGCGATTACAATTTAAATGTTTTTTCAGATTGTTGTTTTTTTATTTTTTTCCTTGTCAAGGTGCTTCCAACGTTTATGAGTCCATAAATAATACTCTGGAGCTTCAAGGATTTGTGCTTCAACTAGTTTTAAAAAAATATCGGTTATTTCGTAATCTTTAAACTCTTTTGGGTTTAATGTTATAGTTTTAAAAGTAGTCTCGTAATAGCCACGTTTAATTTTTTTAACACAAAAAAACACTACAGCCATATCTAGTTTTTTGGCAAGCATTTCAGCACCAGTATGCACTGGAACCCTTATACCCATAAAATCATTCCAATGAAAAGCTTTATCAAGTTTTGGAGACTGGTCTGATGCAAAACCATTTATAGATATAATACCTTTTCTTTTTTGTTCAATTAATGTGGGTATAATATCTTTTGTTGTTATTAAATAACTGTTATATTTTGCTCTTATTTTTTTTACTAATTTATCAAAATAACGATTTGCTAGCTGCTTATAAACGGCATTACCCCTAGATTTTACATAGGTTTGTAAAATAAAAATCCATTCCCAACTTCCATAATGAGCACACATTAAAATGATACTTTTATTTTGGTTTTCAATATCTTGCATCAATTCTACATTAGTAAACATAAAACGTTTTTTCATTTCAGCTTCTGATATAGTCATGGATTTGATAGATTCTAATATCATATCACATAAATGATGATAGAAAACCTCAGTAATCTGCTTAATCTCTAAATCTGATTTTCCCGGAAAAACCAAATTCAAATTACTAATTACTACTTTTTTTCTATACCCAATAATGCGATAAATAAGTATATAAAGTCCGTCAGAAAAAAAATATAATAATCTAAAAGGTAATATTGAAATAATCCATAAAAAAGGATAAATAATAATATAAGCTAGAAATTGCATTAATTAATTTTAGATTTGTACTGGCAAATATAAATTAATTTAAGTTTAAACGTTTACACCCTATGGCTAATTTAGATATAGTAACCATTATAATAATAGCAGCTAACGTTATAATATCTTACAAAGGTTTTAGTGATTATAGCTTTTTTGATAAGTATAAATTTCAAGTTGGAGCTGTACAGCGTGGTGAACAAATACGAATGGTTAGCTCTGGTTTTTTGCATGCAGATACAGCACATTTATTTTTTAACATGTTTTCACTTTATTTTTTCGCAGATGTGATTATAAGTCTTTTGAATCCCATACAGTTTCTACTCATATACTTTAGCAGTTTGGTTTTAGGTAGTTTATTATCTTTTTATTTTCATAAAAACGAATATCATTATAGCGCTGTTGGAGCTAGTGGTGCAGTAATGGGCGTTATTTACTCCGCAATTTTATTACAACCTGGGATGAGTTTGTATATGTATTTTATACCCATTCCTATTCCTGCATATCTTTTCGGAATAGGCTATTTACTATATTCAATTTATGGTATGAAAAAAAGAATAAGTAATATTGGGCATGATGCACATTTTGGTGGTGCAATAGGTGGCTATATAGTTACATTGATTCTTTCGCCATGGCTATTTGAAACTAATTTATTGATGATTGTTTTATTAGCAATCCCTATTGTATTGATATTTGTTTTAAAGAAAATAGGTAAAATATAAAGTATTGTTTCTATAATCTATTAATGGCATAAGTATTGACTTTATTTATTATCTGAATTACTTTATATTTTATTAAGTTATTGTTTTTCAGATATTTAAATGGTTTTATTAAATATCAAAAAGAAAAGTTTAATTTGTTTTAATGACAGATTGACCAAAAAATATATATGAAAAAGTCAAATTTTATTACACTTGACAGTTTGTCATTACAGGACTTTGATGAAAACTCAGAGCTAATTCCTTTAATGACACCTGAGGATGAAGAAGCTATAAACAATGAGACATTGCCCGAAACTTTACCTATTTTATCATTAAGAAATACGGTTTTATTTCCTGGTGTTGTTATTCCAATTACTGCCGGTAGAGATAAATCTATCAAACTTATAAACGATGCTAACAAAGGAAAAAAAATTATAGGTGTTGTTGCTCAAAAAGATGAATCTGTTGAAAATCCTTCTGCAAAAGAAATACATGAAATTGGAACAGTTGCTCAAATACTAAGGGTTTTAAAAATGCCTGATGGAAATGTAACGGTAATCATTCAAGGGAAGAAACGATTTAAAGTGACCGAAGTTCTAACAGAAGAACCTTATATGACTGCGACAATAAGAGATATTCCTGAGGCAAAACCAGCAATAAGAAATAAAGAGTTTTCTGCTATAATCGATTCTATTAAAGATTTAGCTCTTGAAATTATTAAGGAAAGTCCAAACATCCCAAGTGAAGCATCTTTTGCTATAAAAAATATTGAAAGTAATTCATTTTTGATAAATTTTGTATCGTCAAATATGAATCTTTCAGTTAGCGAAAAACAATCGCTATTAGAAATGGATGACCTTAAAAAACGTGCATTAGCGACGCTTAAGTATATGAATGTTGAGTTTCAAAAATTGGAACTTAAAAATGATATTCAGTCAAAGGTTCAGATGGATATGAGCCAACAACAGCGAGAATATTTCTTACATCAACAAATGAAAACTATTCAAGAAGAATTGGGTGGTGTTAGTCATGACGAGGAGATAGAAGAAATGCGCGATAAAGCTAGTGGTAAGCTTTGGGATGAAAAAGTTGCTAAACATTTTGAAAAAGAATTAGCTAAAATGCAACGTATGAATCCTCAAGTAGCTGAATATTCTATACAACGTAATTACTTAGAGCTATTTTTGGATTTACCATGGAATGAATTTAGCAAAGATAAATTCGATTTAAAACGTGCAAAACGAATACTTGATAGAGACCATTTTGGATTGGAAGATGTAAAACGCAGAATTATTGAATATTTAGCAGTTTTAAAACTTCGAAACGATATGAAATCGCCTATTTTGTGTTTATATGGCCCTCCAGGGGTTGGAAAAACTTCTTTAGGAAAATCTATTGCAGAGGCTTTAGGTCGCGAGTATGTTCGTATCTCTTTAGGAGGTTTAAGAGACGAAGCCGAAATACGTGGGCACAGAAAAACCTATATAGGAGCAATGCCAGGGCGAATTATTCAAAGTTTAAAAAAAGCAGGAACATCAAACCCAGTTTTTGTTTTAGATGAAATAGATAAACTATCAAACTCACATCAAGGCGATCCATCTTCTGCTATGTTAGAAGTTTTAGACCCAGAACAAAATAATGAGTTTTACGACAACTTTTTAGAAATGGGTTACGACTTATCTAAAGTAATGTTTATTGCAACTTCTAATAGTTTGTCTTCCATACAACCAGCTTTACGCGATCGTATGGAAATTATAAATGTAACAGGTTATACCATCGAAGAAAAAGTAGAAATAGCAAAGCGTCATTTATTACCTAAACAATTAAAAGAGCATGGTTTAAATGATTCTCATCTTAAAATTGCTAAACAACAATTAGAAAAAATAGTAGAGGGTTATACTCGAGAATCTGGTGTTCGTGGTCTTGAAAAGCAAATAGCAAAAATGGTTCGTCATGCTGCTAAAAATATCGCTATGGAAGAGGTTTACAATTTAAAAGTTACTAATGAAGATATAATTGAAGTTTTAGGTGGCCCAAGATTAGAGCGAGATAAATACGAAAATAACAATGTAGCTGGTGTAGTAACTGGATTAGCTTGGACGAGTGTTGGTGGAGATATTCTATTTATAGAATCTATTCTTTCAAAAGGAAAAGGGACTATGAGTATTACTGGTAACTTAGGAACTGTTATGAAAGAATCAGCTACCATAGCTATGGAATATATAAAATCTAATGCAGAGGAATTTGGAATAGACACTTCTGTTTTTGAAAATTACAACGTCCACATTCATGTTCCTGAAGGTGCAACGCCTAAAGACGGACCTAGTGCAGGTGTAACGATGTTAACATCATTAGTTTCTTTATTCACTCAAAGAAAAGTTAAGAAAAGTTTAGCAATGACAGGTGAAATTACACTTCGAGGTAAAGTACTTCCAGTTGGTGGTATTAAAGAAAAGATTTTAGCAGCTAAACGCGCAAGAATAAAAGAGATTTTATTATGTGAAGATAACAGAAGGGATATTGAAGAAATTAAACCAGAATACTTAAAAGGCTTAACGTTTTATTATGTTACTGATATGAGTGAGGTAATAAAGCATGCTATAACGAATCAAAAAGTTAAAAATCCTAAGAATATATAAAGGATTTCTATTTTTTAATAGAATAAAAATTTAAAAAAACTTTGAGCCAAAATACTCAAGGTTTTTTTTCGTTTAAAATAAAAGATACATGCTATCGTTTTAAGATAGATTTACTTACTTTGTATCGTAAATATGCTAAGAAAAATTATCTCATTTTTTTGTTTGTTAATGGTTACTTTATCCTATAGCCAAGTAGGAGGAGAAACCACTTATCAGTTCTTAAATTTGATATCATCACCCAGACAAGCAGCATTAGGTGGTAAAGTTTTCACTAATGTAGATTATGATGTAACACAAGGGCTTTTTAATCCAGCAACCATCAATGTTGAAATGGATAATCAATTATCAATAAATTACACCAGTTATTTAGGTGGTATAAGTTATGGCACCGCTTCTTATGCTTATACTGTGGATAGGCGTACACAAACCTTTCATACTGGAATAACTTATATAAATTATGGTTCATTTGATGGTTATGATGAAGCTGGAAATGCCACAGGAACGTTTACTGGGAATGAAACGGCACTTTCCATGGGTTATGCAACTCAAGTAGGCTACTCAGATTTTTATTTTGGTGGAAACATAAAATTAATTACCTCAAAATTAGAACAATATAATTCATTTGGTGCTGCTGTAGATTTAGGTTTAATTTATATTAATGAAAATTTAGATTTTAATGCAGCTTTAGTAGTTAGAAATTTAGGAACACAAATAACTACTTATGCAGGGTTAAATGAACCCTTACCTTTTGAAGTGGCTTTTGGGATGTCTCAAAGGGTAGAAAACGTACCAATTCGATGGCACGTTACTCTAGAGAACCTCCAAGAGTGGCCTATTTCTAGACCAAACCCTGCAAGAACTACCAGTGATTTAAGTGGTAATCAAACCAATGAAAAAGTTGGTTTATTAGGTCAAGTTATCCGTCACACTATTTTGGGAGCTGAGTTATTTCCAGAAGGAGGTTTTAATATTCGTTTAGGGTATAATTTTAGAAGAGGTGAAGAACTTAGAATTATTGATCAAAGGAATTTCTCTGGACTATCAGCTGGTATTTCTATTAAAATGAATAAGATGCGTTTTAGCTATACACATGCAAAATTCACAAGTGCAGCAAATTCAAACTTCTTTGGTTTGCAAATAGATTTACAATGATTATTATTAGTATTTAAAATTCATATTTTTTCACTTTCTACATTTTAATTACTTTAGACACTTCAAACTTAATAATGACAAAAATAACCATAGCCATAGACGGATTTTCTTCAACTGGTAAAAGTACGGTAGCTAAACAACTTGCCAAATATTTAGGATATGTTTATGTTGATACAGGAGCAATGTATAGAGCTGTTACTTATTATGCAATGCAAAAAGGTTTAATAAATAAAGAAGATTTCAACAAAGAAGCCCTTATTTATCAATTACCAAACATTGAAATCAGCTTTAAATTTAATAGATATAAAGGTTTTGCTGAGGTTTATTTGAATGGAGAAAATATTGAAAAAAATATTAGAACTCTTGAAGTCTCTAATTTTGTTAGTCAAGTTGCTGCAATTACAGAAGTTCGTCAAAAACTAGTGGAACAACAACAAAAAATGGGGCAAAGCAAGGGTGTTGTTATGGATGGTAGAGATATAGGAACTGTTGTTTTTCCCAATGCTGAACTTAAATTATTTATGACTGCATCTTCTGAAACTAGAGCAAAACGACGATTTAACGAACTTATTGAAAGAGGTGATGATGTTATTTATGAAGATGTTTTAAAAAATGTAATAACTCGTGATTACATGGATTCAACCAGAGATGATTCGCCATTAAAAAAAGCTAAAGAAGCTATAGAAATAGATAACTCTGAAATGTCTTTAGAAGATCAATTTAATAAAATACTTCAATTAGTAATGATTACTATTGAAGATTATGAATAACTTTAATTAGTTAGCTCTGCTATATCGCATGTAATAAACAGCACCATTTTCAAAATAAGATAATTTTAAAAAATCTGACTGTTCAATTTCATAATTATAAATAAAATCAGCTACGCTAGGGCTAGAAAACGATATAGTATTTATTAAAGGATTTACAGTGAATTTTCCAGTAATTTCCTCGGAATCTATAATTTGAATGAAATTACCGGTTAAATCTTGGATGTTATTGTCAAATAAAAATGTGATAGACTCACAACAGTAAGTTTCAATTGACGGTGTATTATTAATACCTTTTGATTCTATAATCCACTCTGAAATCAATTGACTATCTACTAATATGTCTTTAGCTTCTTGGGTTTCGTCTTTAGAACAATTAAATAGAAGTATTAATGCTAAAACCCCAAATATATTTTTCATTAGTAACAATTTAGATTATAAATTTAATAGAATTTTTTTGATTACCATTAAAAACAACATGTATAAAAAAACCACTAACATTTTATAAATATTAGTGGTTTTGATTTTTTTAGTAAAATTAAAGGTTAGGGATTACTAACTCCTGTCCTGGATGAATTAAATCTGGATTTTTCAAAATATGAGTATTTGCATTAAAAATAGCTTGGTATTTTGATGCGCTATCGTAATAATGTTTAGCAATTTTACCCAAAGTTTCGCCACTTTTTACAGTATGCAAGGCATATACACTTTCATCAGCAACAGAAATATTGGCCTTTATATCTGTTGGGTTACTACCACCAATTTCTTTTATTTTATCCCAAATAATATTTTTCTCATAAGGTGTTTTTGCAGTGCCTTTGATTTTCAAAACACCATTTTCTTCACTTACATTTCCATCTTGAATTTTTAATAATTCTCCTAAATCCAGAACAGCTTGATATTTACTTTTTGCAGTCATAATAAAATATTTAATGTTAATATACAATAACAATATAAGGAATTATTTATGTTTTGATATTATCTATTTCCTAAGATATTGTTTCTGATTTTAGGACACTAGATATTTGAAAAAGTCACAATTAATTTATTTTCTCATTTTTAGGTAATTACATCAAAAATATGTATTTTTGCACTCCTTTTAGCGAATCGTCGGAAAGATAAAAGGAACTGAAACTAAAAAAACAATAACACTTCTGTGTGCTAAACGCTTAAATCTTCCGAAACATACAGAATACAAAATTTAATCAGCACATGGCTGAAAAGGCAAAACAAGCAGAAGTTGAAGCAACTGAAGCAACAACTGTATCAGCTCCAGTAGTATCTGAAGCTAAAGCAAATCCTGAAAAATTCTTAAAAGAGTTCAATTGGCATAATTACCAAGAGGGTATTGATGAAGTTGACGATAAACAACTTAAAGAATTTGAAAAACTAGTAGCAGAAAATTTCGTAGATACACTAAATGATGAAGTTGTAGAGGGTACAGTAATACACATTACAGATCGTGATGCAATTATTGATATCAACGCTAAATCTGAAGGTGTAATTTCTTTAAACGAATTTCGTTACAATCCAAATTTAAAAGTAGGAGATAAAGTAGAAGTATTAATTGATGTTCGTGAAGATGCAACTGGACAATTAGTATTATCTCACAGAAAAGCTCGTGTAATTAAAGCGTGGGATCGTGTTAACGCGGCTCATGAAACTGGTGAAATCGTTAATGGTTTTGTTAAATGTAGAACTAAAGGTGGTATGATTGTAGATGTTTTCGGTATTGAAGCATTCTTACCAGGTTCTCAGATTGATGTAAAACCAATTAGAGATTACGATCAATTTGTAAATAAAACTATGGAATTCAAAGTTGTTAAAATCAACCATGAGTTTAAAAACGTAGTTGTTTCTCATAAGGCTTTAATAGAAGCTGATATTGAAGAGCAGAAAAAAGAAATTATCGGTCAATTAGAAAAAGGTCAAGTATTAGAAGGAGTTGTTAAAAACGTAACTTCTTACGGTGTATTTATCGATCTTGGTGGAGTTGACGGATTAATTCATATTACTGACTTATCTTGGTCTAGAATCAACCATCCAAATGAGATTGTTGAATTAGATCAGAAATTAAATGTTGTAATTCTTGATTTTGATGAAGATAAATCTAGAATCCAATTAGGTCTTAAACAATTATCTAAACACCCATGGGAAGCTTTAGCAGATACTGTAAAAGTTGGTGATAAAGTAAAAGGTAAAGTAGTTGTTATTGCTGATTACGGTGCATTTATTGAAGTTGCTGATGGTGTTGAAGGTTTAATTCACGTATCAGAAATGTCTTGGTCTACGCATTTACGTTCTGCTCAAGATTTTGTTTCTGTTGGTGATGAAGTTGAAGCAGTTATCTTGACTTTAGATCGAGAAGATAGAAAAATGTCTTTAGGTATTAAACAATTAACTTCAGACCCTTGGACAGATATTACAGGTAAATACCCATTAGGTTCTAGCCATGTTGGTATTGTACGAAACTTTACAAACTTTGGTGTTTTTGTTGAATTAGAGGAAGGTATTGATGGATTAATTTACATCTCTGATCTATCTTGGACTAAGAAAATCAAGCATCCAAGCGAATTCTGTGCAGTTGGTGATAAACTAGATGTTATTGTATTAGAATTAGATGTTGAAGGACGTAAATTAAGTTTAGGTCATAAACAAACTACAGAAAACCCTTGGGATAAATACGAAACTGATTTTGCATTAGATACTGTACATACAGCGGCAATCTCTGAAATCGTAGATAAAGGCGCTACTGTAGAGTTTAATGAAGATATCGTTGCATTTGTACCAGTACGTCATCTTGAAAAAGAAGATGGAAGTAAGCTTAAAAAAGGAGATACTGCCGAGTTTAAAATTATTGAATTCAATAAGGAATTTAAACGTGTAGTGGCATCTCATACAGCCGTATTTAAAGCTGAAGAAGCTAAAATAGTTAAGCAAGCGGTAAGAAAAGCGGAGTCTGCAGCTGCAGAAGCAAAACCAACTTTAGGTGATGCAAACGATTCTTTACAAGCTCTGAAAGATAAAATGGATGGAAAAGTTGCTAAGCCAAAAGCTAAGAAAAAGTAATTTTTAAGTCATTTTTTTAATACAAAAGCCTTCAAGAAATTGAAGGCTTTTTTTTGTAAAGAAAGCATACTTAAACGTAAGTATTATATTTTATGTTTTAACTTCTAAAATTTTGCATTACATTTGTAAACCAAATACGTTTGGATACTATATGAGTCAAAAAGTTTTACTTAACGCAAAAGAGGTAAACATCATTCTTCATCGATTGGCTTGTCAACTTATTGAGAAACATAATGACTTTTCTAATACGGTTTTAATTGGTTTACAGCCAAGAGGTATTTTTTTAGCTGACAGGTTAGCAGAAATTTTGAAAGAAAATTATAAAGTTAAAAATATTCAATTAGGTTATCTAGATATTACTTTTTTTAGAGATGATTTTAGAAGAGGTGATAAACCTTTAGAAGCCAATATGACTAAAATTAATTTTATAGTTGAAGATAAAAACATTGTTTTTATTGATGATGTTCTGTATACAGGAAGAAGTATTAGAGCAGCTCTTACAGCTATTCAATCATTTGGAAGGCCAAATGAAATAGAACTATTAACATTAATTGATAGACGTTTTAGCAGGCATTTACCAATACAACCCGACTATAGAGGAAGGCAGGTTGATGTTATAAATAATGAAAAAGTTCAAGTAAACTGGAAAGAACGCGATAAAGAAGATTCAGTTTATTTAATTGAAAAATAATAAAACAATGAGCGAATTAAGTGTTAATCACTTATTAGGGATTAAATATCTTAACAAACAAGATATTCAACTTATTTTTGAAACTGCCGATCATTTTAAAGAGGTAATTAATCGTCCTATTAAAAAGGTGCCCTCTCTTAGAGATATTACTATTGCTAATCTATTTTTTGAAAATTCAACGAGGACTAAACTTTCTTTTGAGTTAGCTGAGAAACGACTTTCAGCTGATGTACTTAATTTCTCTTCATCACAATCATCAGTAAAAAAAGGTGAAACACTTATTGATACTGTTAATAATATTTTATCAATGAAAGTTGATATGGTAGTGATGCGTCATCCTAATCCTGGTGCAGGTGTATTTCTATCAAAACATGTTAAAGCGAGTATTATAAACGCTGGAGATGGTGCACATGAACATCCTACTCAAGCACTTCTAGATTCTTATTCAATAAGAGAAAAACTTGGGGAAGTTAAAGGAAAAAAAGTGGTTATTGTTGGAGATATTTTACATAGTAGAGTAGCACTTTCAAATATATTTGCACTACAACTTCAAGGCGCCGAAGTTATGGTTTGTGGTCCAAAAACATTACTTCCTAAATACATCCAAAAACTTGGTGTAAAAGTTGAAACAAACCTATTTAAAGCATTAAATTGGTGTGATGTGGCTAATATGTTAAGGGTTCAAAATGAGCGTATGGATATCACTTATTTTCCATCAACCAGGGAATATACACAACAGTTTGGAGTTAATAAAATGTTGTTGGATTCTCTAAATAAAGAAATTGTTATAATGCATCCTGGACCGATTAATAGAGGTGTCGAAATTACTAGTGATGTTGCAGACTCTAAGCAATCCATTATTTTAGATCAAGTTCAAAATGGCGTAGCAATTAGAATGGCAGTTATTTATTTATTAGCTTCAAAAATTAAACAGTAACTAATGATTTTAAATCAAAACGGAAATTTCACTACAGTTTCACAAGAAAATTTCACCATTGTGGAGTTGGTTAAAAAACTTCAAGCTATTTATCCAAAGTTTAAGAATGATAATCTTATTGTATTACTTTCATCTTTAAAAACAATTGTTTTAAACGAGGTCATTGAGTTTTTAGAATTATCAAAAATGCACAAAGCCTCAAAACATTCCTTTGTGATTGTTTCTGATAAAATTGATTTAAATATTGTTCCAGATCATATTATTGTAGTACCCACATTACAAGAAGCTTATGATATTATTGAAATGGAAGAAATGGAGCGCGATTTAGGTTTTTAATATGAGTAAATTCCATTTAGCACAAGTAAATATTGCAAAAAGATTGGCACCAATGGAAAATCCAATGATGAAAGATTTTGTTGGTAATCTTGATAGAATAAATACTGTTGCAGATTCTAGTGAAGGTTTTATTTGGCGTTTACAAAATGAAGATAAAGAAGAAGCTGCTATTATTTTTCAAGATGATACTTTAATTATAAACATGTCTGTTTGGAAAGATTTGGAGTCCCTTTTTAAGTTTACATATAACTCAGAACACATTGAAATTTTTAGACGTAAAAAGGAATGGTTTAGTAAAATCAAAATGATGCATATGGCATTCTGGTATACTTTAGAAGATTATCAACCTACATTTAAAGATGCAAAAAATCGTATAGATTATCTAAATAATCACGGAGAAAGTCCTTATGCTTTTACATTTAAAAGTAAATTTTCTGTTTCCGATTCATTAAACTACAAACCTCTTTTATAACTATGAGGTTAACCATTTTAGGTTGTTATAGTGCAACTCCAAGAACATTAAATAATACAACATCACAAGTATTAGAAATTAACAATCATATGTTTTTAATTGATTGTGGAGAAGGTACTCAAGTAGAATTAAGAAAACATAAAATTAAATTTAATCGAATTAAGCATATTTTTATCTCCCATTTACATGGAGATCATTTTTTTGGATTAGTTGGATTAATTTCTACGTTTAGATTACTGACTCGAGAAGCGGATTTAAATATTTACGGACCAAAAGGGATTAAAGAAATTGTGACACTTCAAATGAAATTGGCCGATTCTTGGACTAATTACAATCTTATTTTTCACGAATTAACTTCTAAAACTTCCGAATTAATTTTTGAAGATGAAAAAGTTGAAGTTTATACCATTCCACTAAATCACAGAATTTATACAAATGGTTATTTTTTTAAAGAAAAAGAAGGCGAACGAAAGTTAAATATTGAAGCTGCTGAAAAAGCTCAAATTAATGTAGCTTATTACTCAAAATTAAAACAGGGTTTTGATGTAGTTAGTGAAAATGGTGTTGTTATAAAAAACGATACAGTTACATCAGCTTGTGAAAAGCCTAAAAGTTATGCGTTTTGTAGTGACACCATGTATAAAGAAGATATTGTATCTATTATTGAGAATGCACATGTCCTTTATCATGAATCTACATTTCTTGATAAACACGCTAACTTAGCAGTGAAAACAAAGCACTCAACAGCAAAAGAAGCTGCTCTAATCGCTAAAAAAGCTAAAGTAGACACATTACTTCTAGGACATTATTCTACGCGTTACGATAGCCTAAATGTATTTAAAGATGAAGCTCAGGAAGTTTTTAAAAATGTTGAGTTATCTGAGGACGGTAAAGTATTTGAATTTTAATTAAATTCTTTCAAATTCAGCATCCAATCAAAAGCTTCTGTTATACTTGTACAGCGTTTAATACTCTTTTTAGCAAATTGTCTTTCTATTGAAGCGTTAATGTAAGTTAAATTATTGTACATAATAATGGCACTTGCAACTATTAAATTATATTCCTTTTCTAGTCTAGTCCAATTTTGTGGGTCTATTGAGTAATGATTAACCCTGTTTGAAATAAACCCTATTTGAGCATCTTGACCATAAAATTTAATTATTTCAGTAATAAGTTTTTTTACTTTATCCCAATCAAAATGTACACCTTCAAACAATTCTGCAACTACAAAGTTTTCAAAAAAGTAGTAATTACCAAATGGCATCTCTAATTTGAAAGGATGTAATTCTTTGAAAAATTTTGAAGTTTCAAATTTCATAAAAAAATAATGTATGCTCAAGTTAAGAAGTTTATAGTTATAAACAATGAAACCAAATTTAAAATTTTGTTATTTTGTAGCTTATGGAAAAAGATTTAAGTAATTATAGGAAATCTTACGAGAAAGGTGCTTTAGTTTTAAATGATATGCTAGAAAACCCTTTAGAGCTATTTCAAAAATGGTTTTATGAAGTAGATTCTCATTTTGAACAAGATGAAACAAATGCTATGACTATTTCTACAATAGGATTAGATGGTTTCCCTAAAAGTAGAGTCGTACTTCTTAAGCGATATACCTATGAGGGATTTATTTTTTACACAAATTATAACAGTGAAAAAGGAAGGGCTATAGCTAATAATCCTAATGTTTGTTTATCTTTTTTTTGGCATGGAGCAGAAAGACAAGTTATCATAAAAGGGAAAGCAGAAAAGATTGCTGAAAATTTAAGTGATGGTTATTTTGAATCGCGACCAAGAGGAAGCCAATTAGGGGCAGTTGTATCTAATCAAAGTGAAATTATTTCAGATAGAAAGTATATTGAAGATAAACTTTTGAATTTAGAAAAAGAATTTGAAGGTAAAGATATCCCAAGACCTTCCTTTTGGGGAGGTTATATAGTTAAACCAGTAGAGATTGAGTTTTGGCAAGGTAGGCCAAATAGATTACATGACAGAATTAGGTATAAGCTACAAGATGATTTTAGCTGGCAAATTAATCGATTATCTCCATGATTTTAACGACTAAATACATAATATTTTAAATACATTGTGTATTTTATCGATTAAAAACATTTAATATCGTTTAAATGTATGTTTTTAGTCGATTTTAACATATCATTAACATTCATTTCATTATTAGGTTGTTAAATTTATAATACCAAATCTAAATTTACTTAACCTATGAAATTGTTTACCAAACTGCCTTTACTGGCACTGTTAGTTATTTTGACATTTTCTTCATGTTCAACAGATAGCATAGATGATAGAGTAGATGCCATAGAATTAAACCTTGAAAATGTACAAGCTAAAAGCATCGAAGTGGAAATTTTAAATTTAATTAATGACCATAGGCAATCTTTAGGTTTAAAACCTTTAGCAGATTTGAATATAGTAAAATCGGTAGCGCATTCCCATACAGACTATATGGTGGATAACGATGAAGTATCTCATGCTAATTTTTATACTCGAAGCGATTATTTGAAAGCTAATGTAGGTGCATTAAAAGTTTCTGAAAATGTGGCTTATGGTTACAGTACTGCACAAGGTGTTGTAAATGCTTGGTTAAAAAGCGAATCGCATAAAGAAAATATAGAAGGGGATTTTACACATTTTGATATTTCTGCTGAAAAGAATATAAATGATAGATGGTATTTTACTAATATTTTTATTAAAAAGTAAAACCAATTAAATGGGAATTTACCATGGTTTTTCTAAGTTGGTTGCTAAATAGCAATGAATTTGATACTTAATTCTATTTTCGTTATTTTTTTATTTTAGATTCCCAATGCTCAATTCTTTTATTGTTTAATTTTTTGTAATCCTGATAATTAAAACCTATAATTTTAAATTAATTATCTTATTTTAATTCTACTTTCAAATTTAGTTAGTTTTAATATCTGGTTGTTATTAATTTTTAAAACTAGATTATAGTAATTTAATTTTTGAGTTTTTTTTCAACCTAATTATTTTTTTAATATTAAACTAGTCATATATGTTTTTTTGTTTTTCATGCAATGAAAACTTTTTTGATGTTAAAATAATTTATTATTTTAAATTCTAACTTATAGTTTTTAACGATTTATCAAATACCTAAATTCTTCTTTCAATTTATTTATAAAAATTTTAAAAAATTTTAAA
>NZ_CEWOCJ010000019.1:0-44503 GCF_982512915.1 Flaviramulus sp.
CTTTTGGATTGAATGTTTTTGGGATAGCCACAGTTATTCTGAGTACAATATTACTAACAGTTTATTTAACCAAAAGTGATATGGTTGGTAAACAACTAAATAACATATAATGGAAAAGTACTACATTATGGTAAACGGCGAACAACAAGGACCCTTTACCAAACAAGAAATTATTACTAAGGGTTTTTCAAACGATTCTTACATTTATAACAAAGATTTGGGTGGTTGGAAAAAAATTTCTGAAGTAGCTGGTTTTTCTTCTTTTGAGAAAAAGGATGAGATTAAACCTCAAACAATATCAAGCCCTCCGACAATTTCAGATACAAATTACAAAAGCCAAACTCAGCAAAAATCTCAAGAGAAAACACCTATCCAAACAAGTCAAAAAAAGAATCAAAAATTTGACAGAAAAGAGGAAGAATACAAGTCTATTAGAATTACAATTATCGTACTAACTGTTATAAATTGTTTTTTGGAATCTGCATATGCTGGCTTTATTGGGAAAGCTTTTAATCCAATTTCAATTATAATTACATACTTGATTACCGTCTTTTTTGTTAGGAATATTTACAATAAGAATAAGTATTTTAAAAATAAAATTTTAATTACGGTATCTATTTACATAGGGGTTTATATTTTGAAATCTATATTGGGTTTATTAATATTTATTATGATTCTTAATTAAATCAAAATTATCATGTAAATTTTGGAACCTGAAGCATGAAAATAACAATCCAGTAAAAATATTTTTTTAAATCTATTGATTATGAGCTGAGTTCAACTCATAAGTGTAACAATCATATTTCTCTTTTTGATACTGCCATTTTCTAAGCTGGAATAATAGTTTGATTGGTATATAACCTTGAGCTTAATGACCATCCAATTACTTGCCTGTCATATAAATCAATAATGGTAGTAAGGTATAGCCAACCTGTAACTGTTTTTATATAGGTTAAATCTGATACCCAAACTTCATTTAGTCTATTTGCTGTAAAGTTTCTATTTAAATGATTTCTACAAAGTAGGATATGGATGATTAGAATCTGTAGTAACTTTAAACCGCTTTTTAAGTTTACTCCTCCAACCATTGATACGCATTGTAGGCTTCCCCTTTTTAGGGAAGCCTACATGAGAATCGAACTCTAATTACTATGATTTATAGTCGTTATTTATAAATTCAAATTGTTTTAATTCTTTAACAAGTTGGTTAGATAAATTTTCTGTGCGCGCTAGGTAACATTTGCTGGAATGTACCTTCCTGAAATATGTATACAAAAAGCCAAATTATAATGCTTTGTATATGTTAGGTTTTACAAATCCTCAACTAAATTTTTAAACAAATCCAATATTTGGTTCGAAAACAAATCAATTTGGTGTACAAGTAGAACCTTCAACCTTTTTTGGTTGGAGGTTTTTTGTTTTCAGAAATCTTCAGTTAAATTTTGAAATAATTCTAACGTTTGGTTCGAGAATAAATCAATATGGTGTACAAAAGCCTTATCTAATAAAAGATAAGGCTTTTTATTTTTTAAATATATGCGTTTATTGATAAATCTTTGTTTCCTTTTTTTACTCAACAAGGCATTTTAAAACTTTTATCGTACTCTTTGATTTTGAAAATACTAAATAATAGATTCCAGAGCTCAAATCAGATATATTCAAAGTGTTTTTTTTAAACGATTTATTGTTGGGATTTCTCTACCAAAATTATCAAATAGTCTGATTTCATCATAGTCAATATTTTTTGCATTTTTAAAAACAATAACGTCATTAGATGGATTTGGAAATACGGTTAGATCTTTATTTTGGGTTTTTAAATTTGAAATTGATAAAGGACTAATTTCTTCAATACTAAAATTATTAAACAATACTTCTTCATCTTGAAGATCATTAGGATTGTTTAAGCTTCGGTAAATTCCCCATTTAGGTCTTGCAAAATTAGCCCCATCTTGCCATGTATCTAAATTTAAATTACTGTAACTCAATAATAATTGATTGTTTGAAACTTTTTTAATTGTAATAGAATAACTTCCTGGATTACCATAAGTAATAAGTTCTGTGGCTTCTACCCATTGGCCTCTAAACAAATCAAGTTCGGCTGTTTGTACAGTGGTTTGATTTGTAGTTGGTGTATATCTTAACTCAATTCTATCTGGGGTTGCTTTTCTTGCGGTAAGCGTTATCATTGGGATAGATTCGTATGGTCCACCAACGGATTTAATTTGATGCAGATGCGTAAAACTGGGTGAAGGCTGAAAATTTGAAGCTAATTTGAATTTCCATTTATATTCAACGGTTTCTCCTAAAATAGCTTTAAGGTTATCAGGAGATTGGTCATAAGATTTGATTTCTGTACGTTGTCTATCAAAATTTAAACAACGATCATTATCTGGTGTTTTGTGAGCTAAAAAGCGAAAAACGTTGGTATTTAATTCAGAATCATAAACTTCATCAATATGTCTTCCAAAATTTGAGTGCACGCAATCAGGAACTTCAATAACATTATAACCAGGGGCTAAAACAGCATTAATATCTTCATAAGTGTTTCCTAGGCCGTTAGCATTTAAAGTAATCTGAGCATTTAAATTCCAGATTCCTGCAAACATTGATATGTATAAAATTTTTTTCATATTTATATTGGTAGACCAGTTTGGTAAACCAAATATAATTACTTAATTATAATTTATCAAATGATTTATGAAACTAAATATATTAATTTTTAAAAATGAATTCAGATTAACAAAGTATATATTTAATAATAAGTAAAGTTATATTATTCAATACATTGTAATTTATCAATAAAAAAAGCTTTGTAATCAATATCCGAAATAGTTGCAGTTTTTTTTGTGCCTTTAAAAGTGATAAATTTAATAGGTGATTCTTTTAAAGAAGTAACTTTAGCTAGTGACAAATTTGCTTTCAAACTAAAATAATCACAATTTAAATTTCCAGAATGATAAAATATGAGTTCTTGATTATTTTCAAGAACAACAATTACACTAGATCGGCTACTTGGAACATAACTGGCACATCCCAAGTTTTCAGCAAAATTAAAATTTACTTCAGAGTTATTCCCTTGTCTTAATAATTCGATATTTAATTTTTTATGAACTATGTATTTGTCAGTTATAATCACTTGTCTTTTGTAATATTGGTCATATTCGTTAATCAAGTATTTACAGGTATTGCTTTCGTTATTTTTTTTAATCTTAGTTTCTACTATTTTGTTTAGATTACTTTTATATATTGAATCTTTAATTCGCTTAATTTTTAGTTGTTCTTTTTTATTTATTTCAGTCTCAAGTGCTTCTGCTTTAATTCTCTCATATTCTTTTACTTTATTAATAGAATCCTTAATTCTTTTTAGTTGAAGTCTTTGTTTTTCAATTTCGTTTGCTAGAATTTCAGCCTCCTTTTTTTGTTTTTCTTTTAAAAGGTATATAGAGTCTTGAATGTTTTGCAATCTTAATTCTTCTTTTTTTCTTTCTGATGAAAGAGCTTCAGCTTGTTTTTTTTCAGCTTCCTTAACATATCTAATAGAATCTTCAATTCTTTGTAATCTTATGAGATGTTGCTTTTTCTTTTCAATTATAAGAGCTTCGGTTTTAATTCTTTCAGATTCTTTGACGTTGTTAATCGAATCTTGAATTTTATGTAATTTTAATTCTTGTTGTTTTTTTTCAGCAGCTAGTATTTCAGCTTGTTTTTTTTGAGTTTCTTTTAATTCATTAATAGAATCCTTGATTTGTTGTAGTCTAATTTGCTCCTTTTGTTGCTTTTCGATTTGTAGGGCTTGTGCTTTAATTTTTTTTAATTCTTTCACCTGAAAAATAGAATCTTTTATTCTCTGAAGTGTTAGTTGTTCTTGTTTTTTCTTTTCAATTTCAAGAGCTTCTACTTTAATTCTTTCGGTTTCTTTTACCTTGATGATTGAATCTTGAATATTTTGCAATTTCAACTCTAGTTGTTTTTTTTCAGTAGCTAGTATTTCAGCTTGTTTTCTTTGGGTTTCTTTTACATTATTTATCGAATCCTTAATTTGTTGTAGCCTAATTTCTTCCTGATGTTGCTTTTCTATTTCTAGAGCTTGTGTTTTAATTCTTTTTGATTCTTTAACCTGAAAAATAGAGTCCTTTATTTTTTGGAGTCTTAATTGTTCTTGTTTTTTCTTTTCTATTTCAAGGAGTCCTCCTTTAATTCTTTGTTTTTGTTTTAAATAGTATAAAGAATCTTGTATTTTTTGGAGTCTTAGTTCTTGTTTTTTTCTATCAGCTTCAAGTATTTCTGCTTGTTTTATTTCTAATTCTTTTTCAGCATTAATAGAGTCTTGAATTTTTAGAAGCCTTATTTGTTCTAGCTTTTGCTTTTCGTTTTTAAGAGCTTCTGTTTTAACTTTTTGCAACCCTTCAAACTTGACAATAGAATCCTGTTTTTTTTGACGCTTTATTTTTTCTTTAATTTCATTGATGGTGTCTTGTTTTGAATTCCTTATTTCCTTTATTTTATTTTGTCTTAATTCTCGCTCATTTATGGCATTTACTTTTTGTTCATCTTGATAATCAAAATATAAATCCATAACATCCTCAGTTATAATTAAGACGTCATCTCTTACAAAACCTATGTTGTTTTTATATTTTATTTTATAGATATAATTACCAAAATATGCCATAACGATGCATGATTCATCTTCTTTAAATTGTGTTAAAATTTCTGATGAAGCATCCATGGTTGTGAGTAAATTACCATCTTGAATAAATTGCGTAACCTTCTCATTTTTTTGAGAAAAAGAGTTTATTGCACTAATAAAAAAAAGCATCAATAATAAAACTCTGTTTTGTGTTAATTGCATTTTATAAAATGTGTTTAATTTGGGGTCAAAAATATAAAATTAAAAAGAGTTAAAAGCTATTTATTAAGATGATGGTAGTTTGGAATATCAATGTGAATTTTAAATGAAATATAAATTATATATCTAGATAACTAAGTATTTTATTTACAGCACCTTTGTTTTTTGTTATATAATGACTGTTTTTGATACCAAAGTCTTGCCTAGTCCTTTTGTTTTCAATTAAATTTGTTAAAGCACTATTAAATTCTTGTTGATTTGAAACAGAAATCATGCCTCCATAATCTATCAAGTTTTGTGCTTCAGGAAATTTCTCATGATGATTGCCAATAATCACTGGAACTCCAAATACGGCTGGCTCTAAAGTATTATGTAAACCTGTATTGCCCATAGCACCACCAACATAAGCGATATCTGAATAATTATAAATTTTTGTTAGTATCCCAATTGTATCAATAATAAAAACTTTAGCAGTTGAAATTGGTTTAATATCTTTTTCTGTATACAAAATCGTTTCTGCTTTAATACGTTCTTTAAGACTTTTAATTTGACTAGCTTTTATATTATGTGGAGCAATTATGAATTTTACATCTTTTAATGTTTCAGAATTAATAAAATTAACAAACAACATTTCATCTTCTGGCCAAGTACTACCAGCTACGACGCAAAGGTTGTTATTTTTAAAATTTTCAATAAATTCTATAGTATTATCCATTTCCAACTGACTAAAAACTCTATCAAATCGTGTATCTCCAGATACTGTTACAGACTTATAATCTATAGTTTCTAATAATTTTTTTGAATCTTCATTTTGAGTAAAAATATGCTCAAATGCAAACAATGCATTTCTTAATTCTTTTCCATAGAATTTAAAATAAGGTTGGTTTTTTCTAAAAGCTGCCGAAATTAGAATAGCTTTTAATTTCCTTTTTTTAAGCGCATTCAAAAAATTTGGCCAAATATCATATTTAACAAAAACCGTGAGTTCTGGGTTTATGATGTTTAAAAATTGTTCTGCATTTTTTTTTGTATCTAAAGGAATGTAAACAATAACATCTGCAATCGGGGAATTTTTTCTAATCTCATAACCAGAAGGGGAAAAGAAACTTAGTATTATTTTGTGAGATTTGTAATGATTTCTTAAAGCTTTAAATACGGGCAACCCTTGTTCGTATTCTCCTAAAGAAGCACAATGAAACCATAATGATTTATCAGTTTTTTGGATGTTGTTTTTTAAAGTTAAAAGTGTTTCTCGTCTTCCAATAACACCTTTTTTAATTTTTTCATTAAAAATACTTGCACATTTTAAAGTAAAATGCGAGAAATAAATAACTATGTTATAAATAAAACCCAATTTTTTTAGTTTGTGCTAAAATACATTTCTTTAAAATAAATTCATTGGTTAGCGTTAATGAATTTTGTAATTTCGTAAAGATAAACCCATATTGGGTAGACATTAAAAATGGTCTAATACTTTTTTAAGTGTAATTAGGCTTTGTAATTTTTTTAGATGAATAAAATTCAAATGGTTGACCTAAAGGGTCAATATAGCAAAATAAAAGATGTTGTAAATCCTGCTATTCAAGAAGTAATAGAAACAACCACCTTTATTAATGGTCCTAAAGTTTATGAATTCCAAAAGCATTTAGAGTCATACTTAGGTGTAAAACATGTTATTCCATGTGCTAATGGAACAGATGCTTTACAAATTGCAATGATGGGTTTAGGTTTAAAACCTGGAGATGAGGTTATTACTGCAGATTTTACATTTGCAGCAACTGTTGAAGTTATTGCATTGTTGCAATTAACACCTGTATTAGTCGATGTAAATGAAGGTGATTTTAATATCAATATTGAAGCTGTAAAAAAGGCAATAACACCAAAAACTAGAGCTATAGTTCCGGTTCATTTATTTGGTCAATGTGCCAATATGGAAGCCATTATGGAAATAGCCATTGAGCATAATTTATATGTAATTGAAGATAATGCTCAAGCTATTGGTGCTAATTATACCTATAAAAATGGTGAAAAAGTTAAAGCTGGTAACATAGGTCATGTTGCTGCAACTTCATTTTTCCCATCAAAAAACTTAGGCTGTTATGGAGATGGTGGTGCTATTTTTACTAATGATGATGCTCTAGCTCACACCATTAGAGGCATTGTGAATCATGGCATGTACGAAAGATATCATCATGATGTTGTTGGAGTTAACTCACGTTTAGATAGTATTCAAGCTGCTGTTTTAGATGCTAAATTACCACATCTTGATACTTATAATAAAGCGAGACAACATGCTGCTAGAAAATATAATGCTGCTTTTAAATCTATTAAAAACATAGTAACACCTAAAACTGTAAATAGTTGTGATGGTATTTGTGATACTTGCGATTGTCATGTTTTTCATCAATACACTCTAAAATTAAAAAGTATTGATAGAGATGCTTTAGTAAAACATTTACATGAGCAAGGGATACCATGTGGTGTTTATTACCCCATTCCGCTTCATAAACAGAGAGCGTATTTAGACGAAAGATATATAGAATCTGATTTTTCAGTTACTAATCAATTAGTCAAAGAAGTTATTTCATTACCGATGCATACAGAATTGGATGATGAACAGATTGAATTTATTACTTCAACAATTATCAAATTTGTAAATGGATAAAATTTTAGTAACGGGTGGTTTAGGATTTATAGGATCGCACACAGTTGTAGAATTACAAAACGAAGGCTTTGAGGTTGTAGTTATTGATGATTTATCAAATTCATCAATAAAAGTTATTGAAGGTATTCATGCTATTACAGGGAAAACTCCTGTTTTCGAAAAATTAGATTTAAAAGATAAATTAGGTGTTGAAACCTTTTTCGCAAAGCATCATGATGTTAAAGGTGTTATTCATTTTGCTGCAAGTAAGGCTGTTGGAGAAAGTGTGGTAGAGCCTCTATTATATTATGAAAATAATTTAAACACGCTGGTTTATATTTTAAAGGAATTAAAAAAATTACCCGAATCTAATTTTATTTTCAGTTCTTCTTGTACCGTTTATGGGCAAGCAGATGAGTTACCAATAACTGAAAATGCACCTGTAAAACTTGCAGAATCTCCTTATGGAAACACGAAACAAATTGGAGAAGAAATAATAAAAGATACTTGTAAAATAACACCAAAACTAAAAGCAATTGCATTACGATATTTTAATCCTATTGGAGCTCACAAATCTTTAAATATTGGTGAATTACCAATAGGTGTTCCTCAAAATTTGGTGCCATTTATTACACAAACTGCCGTAGGTTTAAGAGAGCAATTATCCGTTTTTGGAGAAGATTATCCAACCCCAGATGGCACCTGTATAAGAGATTATATTCACGTTGTTGATATTGCAAAAGCGCATGTTATAGCTTTACAACGCCTTTTGCTAGATAAGAATAAAGGTAATTATGAAACGTTTAATTTAGGAACTGGAACCGGAAGTTCTGTTCTGGAAGTCATAAATTCTTTTGAAAAAGTTTCTGGAAAAAAATTAAATTATAAAATTGTAGACAGAAGGGCAGGAGATGTTGTTTCTGCTTACGCTGACACCTCTAAAGCTAATAATGAATTAGGTTGGAAAGCAACATTAACTTTAGATGATGGGATGGAATCTGCTTGGAAATGGGAACAAAAAGTAAGACGTAAAAATTAATAATTGTTTTACTTAAAATATATAAAAAGCTGCTAACATAGTTAGAAGCTTTTTTGTTTATGTTATTTTTTCTTTCTTTTTAAAGCTAGAAACAACCAAAATAATCATTCCAGTTGTAACAGATAAATCGGCCATATTAAAAATACCTGTTTTAAATACACCGCCTAAATCTATAAAAAAGAAATCGGTAACAGAACTACGAACTATTCTGTCAAAAACATTTGCAATACCACCACCAATAATACTCGAAAATGCAAATAGCGACCAATTATCTAAATTTTTATCTTTTAAAATATGACGCAATACAAAGCCTAAAACTAGAATTGGTAAAATAAGGAGTAAAATAATTCTTGAAGGTTCATTTAATTCACTACCCATCCCTAAGAAAGCACCTTCATTTTCAACATTCATTAAAATAAAATAGTCACGAATTACTTTAATTCGCTCACTCGGTCTAAATTCATCCTGACCAACAATGTTAGCTCTTACAGCTACTTTTGAAATTTGATCAATAGCAATTGTTAAAACAATAACTAATGATATAAAAAAAGAACGATTTGTTAGTTTCATTAACTATTGGTATTTTGAGATGCAGATGCTGTTTGTGTTTCTCTGTTTATTTTTTTAACTAAACCTTGTAGTACATTTCCTGGGCCAACTTCAGTAAACAAAGTAGCACCATCTTTAATCATTTGTTGTACAGATTGTGTCCATCTCACAGGAGCAGTTAGTTGTAAAATTAAATTTGATTTAATAGCTGTTTCATCAATTACGGCGTTTGCGGTAACATTTTGATAAATAGGGCAATTTGGTTTGCTAAATATTGTGTTTTCAATAGCTGAGGCTAATTCTTCGCGTGCAGGTTCCATTAATGGTGAATGAAAAGCACCACCAACAGGCAGAACTAGGGCTCTTTTTGCTCCAGCTTCTTTTAAGGTTTCACATGCTTTATTGACCGCTTCAACGTCTCCAGAAATAACTAACTGCCCAGGGCAGTTATAATTTGCTGCTACAACAATACCTTCTGTTGAACCACATATTTTTTCAACTAAAGCATCTTCTAATCCTAAAACAGCAGCCATGGTGCTTGGTTTAATTTCGCATGCTTTTTGCATTGCTAAAGCACGTTGTGAAACTAATTTTAAACCATCTTCAAAATTTAAAGCACCATTTGCTACTAATGCAGAAAACTCTCCAAGAGAATGTCCGGCTACCATATCTGGTTTAAAACTTTCACCTAGAGTTTTTGCTAATATGACAGAATGTAAAAAAATAGCTGGTTGAGTTACTTTAGTTTCTTTTAAATCGTCTACAGACCCTTCAAACATAATATCTGTAATGCTGAAGCCTAGAATAGAATTTGCTTGTTCAAATAATTCTTGAGCTAAAGCAGAATTATTGTAAAGGTCTAAGCCCATTCCTGAAAACTGAGCGCCTTGACCTGGAAAAATATATGCGTGCATGTTATTTAGTTTTTAATGTTGCAAAAATAGAAATAATATTAAAATTTATAATCCTTTACTTGCTGCTTCTGCACATCGTTCGCCATCCATGGCTGCAGAAACTATACCACCTGCATAACCACCACCTTCTCCGCAAGGATATAAGTTAGTAATTTGTGGGTGTTCTAAAGTTTCTGTTCTGGGTATACAAACAGGTGATGAGGTTCTAGATTCTACACCAATAATATTGGCATCTTCTGTATAGTAACCTTTCATTTTTTGTCCAAAAGCTTCAAATCCTTTTCTCAGTCTACTTCCTATTAATTTTGGTAAAAGGGAGTGTAAAGGTGCCGAATTTAAACCAGGTTGATAGGAGGTTGGATTCAAATCTATAGATAATTTACCTTCAACAAAATCTGTTAAACGTTGTGCTGGTGCTATTTGACTTCTACCTCCCGAGGTAAATGCTAATTTCTCTAAGTTTTTTTGATATTCCAAGCCTTTTAAAGGGCCAAATTGTTCATATTTGGGGATGTCTTTATTGACATCAATTTCAACGACAATTCCAGAATTGGCATATAAATTATTTCGTTTTGATGGTGACATGCCATTAACTACCACTTCGCCATTTGCTGTTGCAGCGGGTACTATAAATCCGCCTGGGCACATACAAAACGAATACACACCCCTATCATTAATTTGTTGAACCAAACTATAAGAAGCAGCAGGGAGTAATTTATGTCGTTCACCCTCACAATGATATTGAATAGAATCGATGATATGTTGTGGATGTTCCACTCGAACGCCCATAGCAAATGATTTTGCTTCTAACGCAATGTGTTTTTTATGAAGTAAATAGAAAATATCTCTTGCTGAATGCCCCGTTGCAAGTATAACCTTTTCAACAGGCATTTCATTAGTATTACTAAGTTGAAGAGCTTGAATTTTATTATTTTTTATAATAAAATCTGTAACTCTAGTTCCAAAGTAAATTTCGCCACCATATTTTAATATGGTTTCTCGAATATTTTGAACCACTTTAGGTAGCTTGTTTGTGCCAATGTGTGGATGCGCATCTATTAAAATTTGGTTGGTTGCACCATGAAAAACAAGGTTTTCAAAAATACGACGTACATCTCCACGTTTTAAACTACGTGTATAAAGTTTACCATCACTATAAGTGCCGGCACCGCCTTCTCCAAAACAGTAATTAGAATCATCATTAACAATATGGTCTTGATTTATGGCTTTTAAATCTCGCCTTCTATCTTGTACGTTTTTACCACGTTCCAAAACAACAGGTTTATATCCTAATTCTATACAACGCAACGCAGCCCACATCCCAGCAGGACCAAAGCCAATTATATGAATAGATTTAGCTTTAGATACATCTTTATATTCAAAAGTGTATTCAGATTTTTCAGGCAGATTTTCTTTGATATAAACAGCTACTTTGTAATTTAGTATAATGTTAGGTTTTCTTGCATCAATAGATTTTCTAAGAACTTTTACTCCCGAAATATCTTTTTTGTCAATCTCTAATTTTAAGGCAGATTTTAAAACTAGAATATCATTAACATCTTCTTCTTTAAGCGTAATACGAAGTTGTATCTCTTTTACCATTTGGTAAAATTAATTGATTTTTTCACAAATTAACTTAATTCACCTTTTTTCATAAGTTAAAAAAGAAAAATCATAATTATGTTTTTCGTCTTTTGCACAAAAAGTATAAGCTGTTTCTTTCCATAATTTAGAGTCTATTTTTGGAAAAAACGTATCCGCTTCAAAATCATGATGAACACGCGTTAATTCAATTTTATCAGCAATAGCTATCGACTGTTTATAAATTTCTCCACCGCCAATTATGAAAGGTTGTTTGTCACTTTTAGCAACATCAAGCGCGTCCTCTAGATTATTAACTAAAATAACACCTTCAGGAGCTTTATAATCAGTTTGTCTTGTAATTACTACATGTGTTCTATTAGGGAGTGGTTTTGGGAAACTTTCAAAGGTTTTTCTGCCCATAATAATAAAATGCCCATTAGTTAAGTTTTTAAAACGTTTTAAATCATCACCTAAATGCCAAATAAGTTGATTGCCTTTTCCAATGGCATCATTTTCTGCAGCTGCAACAATGATTGTTATTTCAGATTTTTTTGGCGTGCTTTTTTGATTCTGAAATTCATGATTTTTAGCTAAAGGTTTTTCTTCTTTTTCAAATCCATTTTTTAAACTATCTATTCGATTTTGCTGTTTTGCTACTAGTTTTTGAAGTTGTTGTTTTTCCCACGCCTTTCCCATAAATTTATGGGTTATAAAAACATTAAAAATATGATAAACAAAAAAGAATAACCATATTAAAATGGCAAACACAAACCAATCGATACCAAAAAATTGTACATCATTGCCAATACCTAAAACTGCATTTGCAAAAATTAAAAATACTGCACCGATTAAGAATATTACAAAATGAATGTAAAGACGTTTTTTTTGTTTTATACGTTTTTGAGCATTTTCAATAAGCTCTAATTGGTCTTTATCAATTTCTGGTATTTGTTTCTTTTTCCCGAACATACTATTTAAATTATGGTATAAAGTTAATGCTTTTTATATTAAACTAATGAAATAGAATTTAAGTTAAAGTCTGATAAATTGCGCAAACGTTTTCGTTTAAAACTTGCTGATTATCAGGTAAAAAGATAAATTTTTATATTAATAATATTGTAAATTTTTAACACTAAATTTAGCCAACTAAAAAATAATAATAGTTCAAATTATCAATTTGATAATTTTCGGAAACAAAGTAATGTATTTATAAGTTGATAACCTAAATGTTTTAAATTTGCCTTGAAATACAACACTTTAAAACTAAAATTATGTCTATTAAAAAACAATATTTAAAAAGTAAACCAGTATGTAAAGTAACTTTTTCTTTAACAGCTGAAGAAGCAAATAAAGTTTCTGTAGTAGGATCTTTTAACGAATGGAATGCGAAAAAAGCACCCCTTAAAAAATTAAAAAATGGGACTTTTAAAGCCACTTTAGATTTAGAATCTGGAAGTTCTTATGAATTTAAATACATTGTTGATGGCACTTATGTTAATGATGATTCTGCAGATGCCTATGCTTGGAATGATTTCGCTGGGGCCGAAAATAGTGTTATAAACCTATAATGCTTTTAAAATAATTTATAAAAAAAAGCACTTTCGATGAGAAAGTGCTTTTTTGTTTATTTTAACTAAGTGATTATTTTTTAATAAACTTTTTAGTTCCGGTTTTATTATCTGTTTTAATCTCAATAAAATACATCCCCGAAAGTAAGTTGCTTACATCAATTTTATTGCTTGATAGTAAACCATTTGTAACTGTTTGACCTAGCATATTTTTTATGTTATAACCTATATTACTGCCAAACTCTTTTGGTAGTTTTAAATTAATTTCATTGGTTGTTGGATTTGGGAACAATGACAAAGAACTGCTAATATCATTGGTGTCGGTTGTGCTAAGAGGAATATTAGTAATAACACTTTCAAACATACCATTTCCATGTGTTCCAATTAATAAGTGGTTGTCTGAAGGGCGATATGATAAAGTTCTAACTAAAGCTAATCCAATTTGTGTTGGTGCTTCTCTAACCCAATCAGTTGAAGTAGGATCTTGAGTACTATAAAACCCTCTAGCTGTACCAACATAATATATAGTTTGTCCAGCTACTTCAACAATAGCAGCAGATCTTATAGAATGAGCTGACAAATTTCTTTCAACTAGTGTCCAAGTTGGAGTTGAATTAGTAGCATTTGTAGTTAAGTAAATGCTATTGATACCGTAGTTGGAATAAGTTGCTAATACAATGTCATTATTAGTTGGATGGATAGCTAAACCAGAGACAATAGAAGGGAAGGTTGTTGAAGCCGTTAGCGGTGTAATATCTGTGGCATCAGAAATGTTAGTTGCAGCTTGTGGATCATTTAATCTATAAATATGCCCAGAATCACCACCTATTAATAAATAGCTACTTGCCGGATTATATGTGCCCCAAGTTGTAGAAAATCTTACCAACTCATCAGAATGATTAAAAGCAGCCGAGGTTCCTCCAATATCTGTCCAAGTATCAGATGCCACGGTAGCACCATCAGTAGTTCTTAAAAGTCTAGTCTCTGCAGCATAGTAAATAGCATTGGTATTATCTTGATCCATGTGAAAATAAGTAACAAATTGGCTAGGGTATGATGAACCAGGTGTAACTTCAGGAGTGATTTCTGTGTAGTTGCCACCTCCAGCACAAAACCTGAATAGTCTCCCGTTTTGAAAACCTGCAAAAAATGACAAACTACAACCAGCATAATTAGGAATTCCAACAGCTACTCCATCACCTCCAAGTGTTGCAATCTGTGATGTAGCATCTGGCAGGCCTAGTATTGTTCCTCCAATTTTAGTTCCATTATCTTGTGTGCCACCAATAACGTAATCAGATCCAAATGAAGGGTCTATTGCAACATGATAATATTGATAGGTCTTGTAATTATTATTTAGGCTTGTCCATACTATTGGAGAAGCAGTAATAAGATCTGTTCTATGAACTCCACCATCTGTACCAGAAAAAAGAACATTACTGTCAAAAGGACTAAATACTAAAGCATGTATATCTGGATGGTGATTAGCATAAAGAGCATAACTAGCAGGAGAAACATAACCTCCAATTCTTTCAAAACGAGAACCAGAATCAGTAATATCCTCTTTTTTGTATGCATTAGTACCTCCAATAACAACAAAATTTGGATTATCTGGTTTTACACTCACAACTAAATCATAACCCCCTTGGATATGTAAAGGGTTATTACCATCGTCATTACCTCCACAACCTTCAGAAGGAAGTACCGCACTAAAATCAGTAAAACTAGTATTGCTTTGGTCCCATCTCCATAAATCAGCTTCTGATATATCATTTGCGCAATCTCCAGTTAGTCCATTATCAAATAAAATATAAAGTAAATCTTCATTAGATGGTGCTAATGCTAAAACAACTCTGCCTGAAGGAACAAAACTGCCAATATTAATTCTTGACCATCCAGAATTACCGTTAGCTGAAGTATAAACACCCTCTATAGCAGCACTATGATTACCAGAAAATGCAGCATAAACTCTACCTGTAGATGTAATAACTACATCTGTAGCTTGAGCAGTTGTTAGTTGGCCACCATTTATTTCTTCATCCCATAAAACACCATTATATCTCATGATTCTTGCTGCAGTAGCTGCGAAAAGATTTCCCGTTAGAGGATGAACTGCTAAATTAAAAATGATATCAAAGGTGCTATCAAAAGATACTTGATTGGAATTGGTTGAAGGAATTTGACTCCACGTTAAACCACTATCATTAGATTGCCAAATACCTTGACCAAAATAAAATGATGATCCATTTCCAGCGGAATTACCAAGTCCTTCACCAGTAGCATAATACCAGATATTTTGAAAGCCTACTCTTGGGTCTTGTACTATAGCAGTTACATTATGTATTTCATCATTTGATGATACTTTTGTCCAATTTGCTCCTGCGTTTGTAGTTCTAAAAACACCACCACTTACTCCACCTGCAAGTATGGTATTTCCAGTTGGGTCACTAATATCAACAACAATACTTCTAGTTCTGCCTCCAAAATTACTTGGTCCTCTATCTATATAACTGCTTTGTGGTGTCTTACTGGTTAAATTGTTTTTGATTTTTGATGCTTTTGCTTGCTTAAATTCAAGTTGCTTCTCAGTTTTTGATATAATTCCAGTATTAGGATTTACTTGTCTATAAAACTCATATAAATCTCTGGCTTCATTATACAGAGCGCGTTCTTCAAGTGTTTTTTTCTTTCCTTTTTGAGTTGGAGCGATTTTAATTCTTTCAATTTTAACTTGATCTTTTTTAGTAGATTGGTAGTTATTTGAAATCAAAACTATTGTAGCGACTAATAACAAAGATAAAACAGCTAGTAATTTTCTTTTCATAATGCAATTTTTGTTAAACAGCCACTACACCTTTAATATGTGGATGCGGGTTATAATCTATTAATGTAAAATCATCAAAAGTAAACTCAAAAATATCTTTAACTTCCGGATTAATTTTCATTTTTGGAAGAGGTCGTATGTCTCTTGAAAGTTGAAGTTTTAATTGCTCATAATGATTACTGTAAATATGAGCATCACCAAAAGTATGAATGAAGTCTCCTGGTTGGTAGCCGCAAACTTGTGCCATGATCATCGTGAATAATGCGTATGAAGCTATGTTAAAAGGTACACCTAGAAAGATATCAGCACTCCGTTGATATAATTGACATGATAATTTACCATTTGCAACATAAAATTGAAAGAATGCATGGCATGGTGGCAGTGCCGCTTTACCATTAGCAACGTTTTCACTAAAGGATTTAGATGTGTCTGGTAAAACCGAAGGGTTCCAAGCAGAAACCAACATTCTACGGCTGTTAGGATTATTTTTTAGGGTATGAATTACTTCTTTTATTTGGTCTATTTCATCACTATTCCAATTGCGCCATTGATGCCCGTAAACAGGGCCTAAATCGCCATTTTCATCAGCCCACTCATTCCAAATTCGCACACCATTTTCAGTTAAGTATTTAATATTTGTGTCACCTTTTAGAAACCAGAGTAATTCATAAACGATAGATTTTAAATGCAATTTTTTAGTAGTTACCATAGGGAAACCATCACTCAAATCAAAACGCATTTGATATCCAAAAACACTTTTAGTTCCTGTGCCAGTTCTATCTCCTTTTTCGTTTCCGTTCTCTAAAACGTGTTTGACTAAATCGTGGTATTGTTGCATTTAATTTTAAATTTCTTAGCTAATAAAAATATGAAAAAGCTTTTATTTTTTATGATTAATAGATTTTTTTTTACTCAAAGTTATTAACGAGAAAAAAATAAAAGATAACTACCCAATAATCATTCCAGCAATTGTTGCGGAAATAAGAGAGGTAATTGTGCCTCCAATTAAGGCTTTCATTCCAAATTTAGAAAGTGTTTTACGTTGCCCAGGAGCTAAAGATCCTATACCACCTATTTGAATACCAATGGAAGCAAAATTCGCAAAACCACAAAGCATATAAGTAGCCATGATAATTGATTTTTCGTAGGTTAAATGAATAGAGCTTCCTACATCTTTTAGTTCTGCTAATTGTATGTAGCCAATAAATTCACTAGCTGCTAATTTAATACCTAAGAGTTGCCCCATAAGCGCCATATCCTCTTTCGCAATTCCTATAAGCCACATTAAAGGAGAAAAAGTATAGCCTAAAATTAGTTCGAGTGATAAGCTTTTGTATGTAGTGTTGTTGGCTATCCAACTATTTAAATTTGTAATATCTCCAACCCAACCTAAAATACCATTAAACATTGCAATAAATGCTACAAAAACTAAAAGCATTGCGCCAACATTTACTGCTAATCTTAAACCTTCGGTGGTACCATTAGCAATAGCATCTAAAAAATTAGATCCTATTTTTTCTTGCGATACTGTAACATCTGTATTGATTGATTCTGTTTGAGGATATAATATTTTTGAAATTACGATAGCTCCAGGTGCAGCCATTACAGAGGCTGCCAAAAGATGTTTAGCATAAAATAATCTTAAAGCAGGGTCGTCACCCCCTAGAAACCCAATGTAGGCTGCTAAAACAGCTCCAGCTACGGTAGCCATTCCTCCGATCATAACTAGAAGCATTTCAGATTTATTCATTTTTTCTAAATAAGCTTTAATTAAAAGCGGTGCTTCAGTTTGACCTAAGAATATATTACCAGCAACACTTAAACTTTCAGCGCCAGAAATTTTTAAAGCTTTTGATAATAACCAAGCCATTGTTTTTACTACTTTTTGAATAATTCCCAGATAGAATAAAACTGAAGTTAAGGCTGAGAAGAAAATGATAGTTGGTAATACTTGAAAAGCGAATATGTAACCAAAGGTATCCATATCTACTACCAAACCTTCAAATAAAAATTTACTACCAGCTCTTGTGAATTCGAGAACTTGAATAAATAAGCCACCAATAAATTCGAAAATATTTTTTATAAAATCAACTTTTAAAACTCCTATGGCTATTACTAGTTGAAAAGCTAAACCTATACTAACAATTTTCCAGTTTATAGCTTTTCTGTTACTACTGAAAAGAAATGCCATAAATACCAATGAAGTCATCCCTAAAATACCGCGCCATAAACTAATTATTGAAAAACCTTGACTAGCAATAACTTGATTAACGGATGTTTTATGTGTTTTAATATTTGGGATTTCTTCAACTAAACTATCTGAGTTATTTTTAGTTAATGTATTGGAAGCTTTATTTTCAATTGCTGAAATTTCTTGAACAGAATCAGGTTGAATTGAGTTGTCTATATTTTGTGCATTAGATAATGATGAAAAAAATATGATCAAGGCAAAACAAGACAGAAACAGTTTTTTCATAATATGTAATGGGGTTATTCTCTTTTAGAGATTTCATCGCGAAGTCGTGCAGCCTTTTCATAATCTTCGTTTGTAACGGCTTCGTCCAATAAGTTATGAAGTTCTTCTAAAGTTTTTGATTTAAAATTTTCAGTAGGTTTGTTAGGTTCAAGCTCATTTGCAACCAATTCATCCATTAAAATGCTGTCTTGTTTTTCTTCATCTTCTTCATCTTTTTTAGGGTTTACTTTGAGGTAAATCCCTGCTTTGTCAAGAATGTTTTTATAAGTAAAAATAGGTGCTTGAAATCGAAGTGCTAAAGCTATAGCATCACTGGTTCTGGCATCAATAATTTCTTCAATTTTATCGCGTTCGCAAATTAAACTTGAATAAAAAACACCATCTACTAGTTTGTGTATAATAACTTGTTTAACAACAATATCAAACCTGTCGGCAAAATTTTTAAATAAATCGTGTGTTAAAGGCCTTGGTGGGCTTATTTCTTTTTCTAATGCTATGGCAATTGATTGCGCTTCAAAAGCACCAATAACTATGGGAAGTTTTCTGTCTCCGTCAACCTCATTCAATATTAATGCGTAAGCACCATTTTGTGTTTGACTGTAGGATATTCCTTTTATATTTAATCTTACTAAACTCATAAATTTATAAAAACACAAAGAACTGTTTAAATTAGGACTTTACCAACAACCAAAGGTATATTTAAGATAAAATGCTAATTTAAGCAGTTCAATACTCTGTTACAATTTATAAAAAATAATTTTATTGTTGTGCTTTAAACGCTTTTAATTTAGTAATGAGTTCTGGAACCACTTGAAAAGCATCACCAACTACACCATAGTCTGCAGCTTTGAAAAAAGGTGCTTCTGGATCTGAATTGATTACGACTTTTACTTTTGAAGCATTTATACCTGCTAAATGTTGAATAGCACCAGAGATACCTACGGCAATATATAAATTTGATGCTACAGGTTTTCCTGTTTGCCCAACGTGTTCACCGTGTGGTCTCCAGCCTAAGTCTGAAACTGGTTTTGAACATGCCGTTGCAGCTCCTAAAACATCAGCTAATTCTTCAATCATTCCCCAATTTTCTGGACCTTTTAAACCACGTCCTGCAGAAACCACAATTTCAGCATCTGCAATTGTTACTTTATCTGTTGCTTTATCAACCGATTCAACGTTAACCCCTAATTCTGGTATTGATGGTGAAAAATCTTCTGCTGTAGCGCTACTATTATTTTCAACTAATCCAAAAGAATTATTTGAAACGCCAACAATTTTAACATCCGTATTTATTTGAATGTTTTCAAAAGCTTTATTTGTAAAAGCGGTTCGTTTTACTGTAAAAGGACTTGTACAAGAAGGCGTTTCAACTACATTTGAAGCATAACCTGCATTTAATCCTACTGCTAAAAGTGGTGATAAATATTTGCTATTTGCACTAGAGCTAACAACAATAACTTTTGAGCTTTCTTTTACAGCAGCTTGTTTTATTGCTTCGGCATACGCATTAGCATTAAATTTATCTAGTTGTGAATCGATTACATTTAGAACTTTATCAATACCATAAGTAGCTAAAGAAGAAGTATCAGTCGTATTAATTGCTATTGCTGTAACTGTAGTGCCTAATTGGTTTGCTACAGCTCTAGCGTAAGAAGCTACTTCAAAAGCTATTTTTTTAAATTTTCCGTTTTCTGATTCTGTATATACTAAGACTGACATATCTATAACATTTTATATCACTTTAGCTTCGTTATGAAGCAAGTTTATTAATTCATCTAAATTATCTGCAGGAACTAAAGTTACTGCACCTTTTGGGGTTGGTTTTAAAAACGAGACAGAATTTGTTTCATTGCTAGCTTCCACGGGTTCTAATATCGTTAATGGTTTTTGGCGAGCCATCATGATACCTCTCATGTTTGGAATTCTTAAATCACTTTCTTCAACTAAACCTTTTTGTCCGCCAATAACTAATGGCAACATTGTTGAAACAGTCTCTTTTCCACCATCAATTTCTCTGGTTGCTTTTACAAAATTACCATCAACTTCAAGGTTAATACAATTGTTTACAAAGTTAGCTTGTATTAAACCAGCTATCATTCCTGGAACCATACCTCCATTATAATCAATAGATTCACGTCCTGCAATAATTAAATCATACCCACCATCTTTTACTACATGGGCTAATTGTTTTGCAACGGAGAATCCATCTGTTGCAGCCTTATTTATTCTTATGGCAGCATCGGCTCCAATAGCCAAAGCTTTTCTTAAAGTCGGCTCAGTTTCAGCACCACCAACATTTATAACGGTTACACTTGCACCCTGTTTTTCTTTAAACCACATAGCACGAGTTAAACCAAACTCATCATTTGGGTTAATAACAAATTGTACACCAGTGGTGTCAAATTTCGTATCGCTATCTGTAAAATTAATCTTTGAGGTAGTGTCTGGTACGTGACTAATACACACTAATATTTTCATAATTTTATATATTAAAATGTCTTATTTTTTAGATCGCTACGAAGTTAATTATTTTATTTTGAAAAATACTATGCATGCATAGTAAATTTTAAAAAAATCTTTTTCAAGTGTATGCCATTTATTGTTATTTTTGCTACTTGAAATAAAACAATATTAATGAAGACAATTCAATTTAGAGAAGCTATTTGCGAAGCGATGAGTGAAGAAATGCGAAGAGATGAAAGCATTTATTTGATGGGTGAGGAAGTAGCAGAATATAATGGTGCTTATAAAGCATCAAAAGGAATGTTAGATGAATTTGGACCAAAACGTGTTATTGATACACCTATTGCTGAGCTTGGTTTTGCAGGTATAGCAATTGGTTCAACTATGACAGGTAACAGACCAATTGTAGAATATATGACTTTTAACTTCTCTTTAGTTGGTATTGATCAAATAATAAACAATGCTGCTAAAATCAGACAAATGTCTGGAGGTCAGTTTAATTGTCCAATTGTGTTTCGTGGACCTACAGCTTCTGCAGGTCAATTAGGAGCAACACACTCTCAAGCTTTTGAAAACTGGTTTGCAAATACGCCAGGTTTAAAAGTAGTAGTGCCTTCAAATCCATACGATGCGAAAGGTCTATTAAAGGCAGCGATTCGTGATAACGATCCTGTTATTTTTATGGAAAGTGAACAAATGTATGGTGATAAAGGAGAAGTGCCGGAAGGTGAGTATATATTACCTCTAGGAGTTGCTGATATTAAACGCGAAGGTACAGATGTAACTATAGTTTCTTTTGGGAAAATAATTAAAGAGGCCTACAAAGCAGCTGATGAATTAGAGAAAGAAGGTATTTCTTGTGAGATTATTGACTTACGTACGGTTCGTCCAATGGACAGAAAGGCTATTTTAGAATCTGTTAAAAAAACAAATCGTTTAGTAGTTTTAGAAGAAGCATGGCCTTTTGGAAATGTAGCTACAGAAATTACATATTTAGTTCAATCAGAGGCTTTTGATTATCTAGATGCACCTATTGTGAAAATTAATACAGCTGATACACCAGCACCATATTCACCAGTTTTGTTGGAAGAATGGTTACCAAATTATGAAGATGTTATCAAAGCTGTTAAAAAAGTAATGTATAAATAAACCGTAATACTTTACGTTATATAAACTTCATTAACAGAATTGTTGATGAAGTTTTTTTTATTATGAATATGAGACTACTTATTACATTTTATTTCTTCGGAATATTTTCTTTACTTGCTCAAACCAAAGTTAGTGGCTATGTATTTGATGAATTTAATGAGCCTGTTTCTTTTGCTAATGTTATTTTTAAAGGATCTACTCAGGGAACTATAACTGATGAAAATGGAAAATTTTATTTAGAATCAGATGAGACTTGGGATAGACTAGTAGTTTCGTTTATAGGGTATGAAACATTAAATTTTCCGCTAGATAAAAAAGTAAATTATAATTTAAAATTTATTTTAAAAGAAGAAGCCTCTCAATTAGATCAGGTTTTTATAGTATCCGGTAAACAATCAAAAAAGAATAATCCAGCTATAGATTTATTAAGAAAAATTTGGGCTAACAAACGTAGTAACGGATTAAAACGTTTTAATCAATACGAATACGATAAGTACGAGAAAGTTGAATTTGATATTAATACCATCGATAGTGCACTTATAAAAAGTAAGCTTTTTAGAGGTATGGAATTTGTTTTTAATCAAGTTGATACTTCTAGTGTGACGGGTAAAACGTATTTGCCCATGTTTATTAATGAAGCCGTATCTAAAGTATACGGAGATAATATTCTTAATAAAGAAAAAGAAGATTTAAAAGGAAATAAGAACTCAGGATTTAGTGATAATCAAGTGATTATAGATTTTGTTGATGACTTGTACTCTGATTTCAATGTTTATGACAACTATTTGAAATTCTTCGATAAAAGCTTTGTCAGTCCTTTGTCTAGAACAGGTATAAATACCTATAATTACGTTTTAAAAGACAGTGCTTTTATTGATAACAAATGGTGCTACAACATTATATATTACCCGCGCAGAAAAAACGAACTTACTTTTAAGGGAGATTTTTGGGTAGCCGATACAACGTATGCCATTAAAGAAATTAACCTTCAAGCATCTAAAAGCGCTAACATAAACTGGGTTAAAGAAATTTATATAGAACAAGAGTTTGAAGTGCTTAACGATTCTTTATTTCTTGTAAAAAGAGATTATATGATGTCTGATTTTGCTTTTAGTAAAAAGGAGCAATCAAGAGGTGTTTATGGAAAGCGAACAACACGTTATAACAATTATCAATTTGATATTGAAAAAGATAAGAAGTTTTACGAAACTGAAGTTTATAACTTTGACAAAGATGTTTATGATAGAGATGAAAACTTTTGGGTAGAAAACCGTTTAGAATCACTCAATAAAGATGAAATAGGGGTGTATAAAATGTTAGACACCTTAAAAACAGTAAAAAAATTCAAACGTTTATACAACCTCGGGAGTATTTTATCTTCTGGCTATATTGAATTCAATACCTTGCCACTGGATTACGGACCCATTTTTTCAACTTTTGGGTTTAATGAAGTAGAAGGTTTGCGTTTAAGAACAGGTGGAAGAACCTATTTTGGAAGAAATGATTTGTGGCGCTTAGAGGGTTTTCTTGCCTATGGTTTTAGAGATGATAAATTTAAATTTGGTATATCTGGTAAGTGGCTTTTAGATAAAAAAAGCAGATTGATTATTTCTGGAGGTAACAGGCGTGATGTAGAACAAATCGGGGCTAGTTTAACAACAAGTACCGATGTTTTAGGAAGAAGTTTAGCATCATCAGCTGTTGTTGGTACAGGTGCTAATGATAAATTAACATCCATTAATTTAACTAGTTTATATATCGAAGCAGAGCCTTGGCGAAATGTAATTTTTAGGCTAGGGGGGAATTACCGTACTTTAGAATCGGCTTCCGAAACATTTAGTTTAGATTACAATACAACAACAGGTGTAGAATCTGAAATTAAACAGTTTGAAACTTCTTTATCGTTTTCGTATTTTCCTAAACGAAAAATGACAGGTTTTGGTGTAGAGCGCTTAATTGCTAATGACGATTTTGCTCGCTTATTTGCTCAGTTTTCAAAAGGTGATAAGAACTTATTGAATAGTGATTTTAATTACACTAAAGTTCAATTCTCTTACATTCAGCCTTGGCAAATGGGAGGTTTTGGTAGATTAACCACATCAATTGAGGCTGGTAAAACTTTTGGCGAAGTGCCACTCGGCTTGTTAAGTGTAATTCCTGGTAACCAGTCGTACTTTTCTATATATAATACATTTTCTCAGTTAGATTTTTACGAGTTTGTTTCTGACACTTATACATCATTTCATTTAGAGCATAATTTTAATGGGCGTTTATTTTCAAGAGTACCTTTTCTTAGAAAATTAAATTTAAGAGAAATTGTTAGTTTACGAGGTGTTTGGGGTCAGATTTCTGAGGATAATATTGCTTTAAATTCAACTAACAACCCTAATAATATTCAGTTGATAGCACCATCAATAAATCCTTATTTTGAATACAGTTTTGGAGTTGGAAATATATTTAAAGTATTTAGAATCGATTTTAATTTTAGAGGTAATTATAAAGATACCGTTGTAAATCCAAATGCTAGAAAGTTTGGAGTTACTGGTAGTTTTGGATTTTATTTTTAATAGTTTTATTTTTGAAATAGTTATAAAAATTAAGGTTTTAATTAAAAAAACCTTGTTTAGTAATTAAACTTTTGTGAGAATTAAATTCAATCTCTTATAGCATTATAATTGGTGATTATTAGCTTGTCTAAAGATTTCGCTTTTTTCCTTTTGATTTTTTTTGATTTTCGGTTATTGGTGTTTTTAAGTTGTTCAATTACCTTTTAGTTTATTTGAATTCTAACTATTTGATTTAAAAAATTGTGCAGTAATAATTGCAAGTTTAAATTTTTAATTTTGAAGGTTTGATTTTTTTTAAACAGATTGAAATCTATTTTTTAAAAACATATTAATAAATAAAATTTATGATTTTAATAAAAAATATAAATAATAATAAATCAATTTAATAAACTATTTTTACTCAAAAGTTAGTTTTTATTTCAAATAAAAAAAATTGCTATGAAAAGTTATTATTTTAATTTATTTGGAAGTTAGTTAAGTTTAAATTAGTTAAAGTAGTGCTAAAACCCATGAGATATCATGGGTTTTAGTTTTTTCACCTTTTAAATTTAATTTATTTATATAAATATTAAATAATTTTAAGCTTGATTTTATTTATAATTAAAATTAATTACCTTTCTTTTTTTCTTTAAAGCTATCAAATTCTGATTTTGTTTCAGTTTTTGGGAAACCATTATTCATCATATTTGTATCGGCAAATTCAAAATTTGGGTCTAAATTCACTTTACTTACTTCTTTCTCTTTTATAAAAGTATGCTTAATTTCATATTCATTTCTTCGCCAAACTTCAGCAGGTAGAGTATCAATTTCTGAGCTTCCATCTGTAAAAATCCATTCAATACTTATGGGCATAACTAAGCCTCCAACATTTTTCACTGAAATTTCATAAATATTTTTTCCAGTAAGTTGTTTTCTAACTTCTTTGTCGTCCATTCTAGATAAAAATTGTCCGTAAGCTGCATCAGGTGTGTCTGCCATAGTGATAACCTCGGGTCCATCTCTAAAATCTTTAGCTTCAGCATTTGCACTTTTTTCATTTACGGCTACTTTTATTTTAGATGATTTGTTTTGGTCTTCAATATTTGAGTTTTCTTCAAAAACTTTAAACCATTTAACATTGCTAAGTTCCATATCAACTTTTTCGGTAGTAAAAAACCAACCCCTAATAAACCAATCTAAATCTGTAGCTGTTGCATCTTCAAGTGTTCTGAATAAATCTGAAGGGTTCGGGTGTTTGTATTTCCATCTGTTAGCATATTCTTTAAAAGCTTCATCAAATAGTTCTTTGCCAATAATGGAGTTTCGTAACATCTGAAGTCCAACGGTGGGTTTTAAATAAAAATTAGCTCCAAATTGATTAAATAATTCATTGTCTGAGGTGGTCATTATAGGGCGTAAAATATTAGTATCTCCACTCATAAAAGGCACAATGCTTTTAGGAGTTACACTATTAAAATTTGGGTAACGTTCTGCAACTGTTCGTTGATGTAAAAATGTATTTAAGCCTTCGTCCATCCACATCCATTTACGTTCATCAGAGTTTACTATCATAGGAAACCAGTTATGGCCAACTTCATGTATAATAGTTCCTATCATGCCAGCCTTCGCGCCATCACTTATTTTTCCGTTTTTTGGTCGTCCACCATTAAAACTAATCATTGGGAATTCCATACCTATGTTTGAGGTGTTAACAGAAATAGCAACAGGATATGGGTAGTCAAAAGTAGCTTCAGAGTAAACTTCTAAGGCGTGCATAACGGCTTTTGTTGATTCTTCTTCCCAAACTGGCAATCCTTCTTTTGGATAAAAAGACATAGCCATAACGGTATTGGTAGGTAGTTTTACTGCTTGGGCATCCCATATAAATTTTCTTGAAGACGCAAATGCAAAATCTCTAACATTGGATGCGTTAAATTTCCATGTTTTTAGTTTAGTAGCTTTTTGTTTTTCATTAACTTCAGCTTCTTCTTTAGTGATAATCAGTACTGGTTTATCAAAAGATTTTTTAGCTTCGGCAAATCGTTTTTGTTGTGTTTTTGTTAAAACAGATGCTTCATTTAAAAGCATTCCTGTAGATGCTACGATATGATCTTCTGGTACAGTAATTTCAACTTCATAATCTCCAAACTCTAGGGCAAACTCTCCAAGTTTTTGAAATTGTTGATTTTGCCATCCTTCAGTATCATTATAAACTGCCATTCTAGGAAACCAATGTGCTATAAGGTAAACTGTATTATCATCTTCAGGGAAATATTCGTAACCCTCTCTTGATAATAAAAACATACTTCTGTCTGTAATAGGGTAAGACCATGAGATTGATATAGTGGTAGATTCACCTGATTTCAAAACGCTATTTAATTTAACTTTCATCATGGTATTATTAACCATAGTTTTTAGGTTATTTCCGTTACCATCTTTCACATAATTGATAGCATAACCTGCAGGAAAGTTAATAGCTCGGGTTAAAAACTGCATTTGCCTTGTTGTAATAGAGTCTTTTATATTGTTGTTTATGCTTCCAAAATCTTCATTACCTTTTTTATTAACATTTTGTTCTAATTGCATCCAAACATAATTTAAATCATCAGGAGAATTATTAAAATAAGTTATCGTTTCTTCACCTGTTAAAACATTATTTTTTTCATCAATTGTTGCTTTTATCTTGTAGTTTGCTCTTTGTAGCCAATAATCCCTTCCTGGAGCACCACTTGCAGTTCTGTAATTATTTGGTGGGGCTAGCAAGTTGTCAATTGGCTCAAATTTACCTTTCCATGGTTGTGTTTGCGCTTGAAAATTTGAAAATGAAAAAATAGTTACAAGTAAGATGTAAATTAGTCGCATTGTGGTTTATTTATATTGTTAATTGAAGAAACAATATAATGATATTATGAGTAAAAATTTTACTTTAATAAAAATTAAGTTATTTGTATTGATAATCAGTATTTTAATTATAATCAAATATTTTGTCTTTGTTTAAATGGAAGTGAAAACTTATTTTTTGGAAGTTTCTAAAATAGTTTAATGAAAAGAAGCTATTAATTTAGGTAAAACACTTAAAAATCCTTTAAAACAAAAGGTTTTACCTTGTTTGTTGTTGAGGCGTTCAGTACATTTGTACCCCAAATACAAACAAATAAATCATGAGTAAAAATGAAATATTAACCTTTGATGTTTTAATTGAAATTCCAAAAGGAAGTAGAAATAAATACGAATACGACTTTGCACTACATAAAATTCGATTTGATAGAACCTTGTTTTCATCAATGATGTATCCTGGAGATTATGGGTTTATACCAGAGACTTTGGCTTTAGATCAAGACCCTTTAGATGTTTTAGTATTATCTACTGAGCCATCATATCCTATGATTGTTATGGAGGTTCGTCCAATTGGAGTGTTTCATATGACTGACGAAAAAGGACCGGACGAGAAAATTATTTGTGTTCCAGTTTCAGATCCAGTTTGGAGTACACGAAAGGATATTTTTGATTTAAATCCTCATAGATTAAAAGAAATTGAGCATTTCTTTCAAGTTTATAAAGACTTAGAAAAGAAAAAAGTTGATGTAGGAGGTTGGGGAGATGCTGAAGAAGCCATAAAAATTTATCATGAATGTGTTACACGTTATGATGAAAGTGAACATAAGAAAAAGAGAACTTTTACCATCTAAATTATTACATTAACAATTTAAAGGTAAAAAAACGAACCATCTTTAATCAAAGGTGGTTTTTTTTATCACTTTAATTTTACTATTTTTAGCCCCGTTAAAAAAATAATTAATTTAAACTAACTAATCTAATATGGAATTAATCGTAAAGTTTTTGCCTGCCTTTGGTGTTTTGGCGCTATTGTATGTTTTTATAAAAAGCGGCTGGGTATCTAAGCAAGAAGTAGGTGATGCTAAAATGGCAAGAATTGCTAAAAATATTGCTGATGGAGCAATGTCTTTTTTAAAAGCAGAATATAAAATTTTAAGTTTATTTGTTGTTGCTGTAGCGATATTACTATTCTTTAAAGGAAGTAATGAGGAAGGATCTCACGGTATGGTAGCACTATCTTTTGTGGTAGGAGCCATTTGTTCAGCTTTAGCAGGTTTTATTGGTATGCGAGTTGCTACAAAGGCTAACGTAAGAACAACTCAAGCTGCTAAAACATCATTAGGCAAAGCCTTAGAAGTAGCTTTTGCCGGAGGAGCTGTAATGGGTCTTGGTGTTGTAGGTTTAGGTGTATTAGGTTTAAGTGGGTTATTTGCTATTTACCAAAATATTTGGCCTGGTGCTGAAAATTTAAGTTTAGTACTCAATGTGCTTTCTGGGTTTTCATTGGGAGCCTCTTCTATTGCGTTATTTGCACGTGTTGGTGGTGGTATTTATACAAAAGCTGCTGATGTCGGAGCTGATTTAGTTGGTAAAGTAGAGGCAGGTATTCCTGAAGATCATCCTCTAAACCCAGCTACTATTGCAGATAATGTTGGAGATAATGTTGGTGATGTTGCAGGTATGGGAGCTGATTTATTCGAATCTTATGTAGGTTCTATAATTGGTACTATGGTATTAGGAGCTTTTATTATAACCCCAGATTTTGCTGGTTTAGGAGCTGTTTATTTGCCATTAGTGTTGGCTGCTGTAGGTATTGTGATGTCTATTATTGGAACATTCTTTGTTAAAGTAAAAGATGGAGGTAACCCACAAACAGCTTTAAATATAGGTGAATTTGGTTCTGCAGGATTAATGGTAATTGCATCTTATTTTATCATAAATGCATTGATTCCTGAAAGTGTAGAAGGATTGCCAAGTGGTGCCATGGGAATTTTCTGGGCTACTCTAGCTGGTCTTATCGCCGGTTTAGGCGTAGGTAAAATTACTGAATATTATACAGGTACTGGAACAAAACCAGTTAACGATATTGTTAAACAATCTGAAACGGGTGCTGCTACAAACATCATTGCTGGATTAGGTGTTGGGATGATGTCTACAATGATTCCAATATTATTAATTGCTGCTGCAATTTTAGTTTCTCACCATTTTGCAGGATTATATGGTATTGCCATAGCTGCTGTTGGTATGCTTGCAAATACAGGTATTCAATTAGCTGTTGATGCTTATGGCCCAATTTCTGATAATGCTGGCGGTATTGCTGAAATGGCTGAATGCGATCCAGAAGTTCGTGAGCGTACTGATAAATTAGATGCTGTAGGTAATACAACTGCCGCTATTGGGAAAGGTTTTGCTATAGCTTCAGCTGCTTTAACAGCTTTAGCATTGTTTTCAGCTTTTATGAAGGTTGCTAATGTTTCTTCCATTGATGTTTCAAAGCCAACAGTTATGGCTGGATTATTGGTAGGAGGTATGTTGCCATTTGTTTTTTCTGCTTTATCAATGAATGCTGTTGGTAGAGCTGCAATGGCTATGATTGAAGAAGTTCGTCGTCAATTTAGAGATATTCCTCAATTAAAAGCTGCTTTGGAAGTTATGAGAGCTGTAGATTCGGATATGTCTAAAGCTACAAAAGAGCAGAGAGCCATTTTTGATGCTGCTGATGGTTATGCTGAGTATGACAAATGTGTAGACATTTCAACAAAAGCATCTATTAAAGAAATGGTATTACCAGGGTTGTTAGCTATTGCTGTGCCTGTGGCTGTTGGTTTTATAGGTGGTGCTGAAATGTTAGGAGGTCTTCTTGCAGGAGTAACAACTTGTGGGGTATTAATGGCTATCTTCCAATCAAATGCTGGAGGTGCTTGGGATAATGCTAAGAAAATGATTGAGGCTGACGGTCGTAAAGGAACTGATGCTCATAAAGCTGCTGTGGTTGGAGATACTGTTGGAGATCCTTTTAAAGATACTTCAGGTCCTTCGTTAAATATATTATTAAAATTGATGTCGGTAGTTGCTTTAGTAATTGCACCTAGTATAGCATTATCTTCTGATGTTGTAACTGCGTATGTGTCAAATGAAAATAGAGTGGAAATGACACGTGAGATTAAAGTTGAAATGACTGCTAATGATGATAATACTTTTAAAGCAATAGTTACAACTATTACAAGTAATAAGGGTAATGAAACTACAAATTATGAAACATTTGAAGGTACTGAAGAGGAAGTAAAAGCTAGTATTGAAGCTTTGAAATTAGAGTCTAAAGATATTGATTTAATAGTTGAAAAACATATTGATGAAAAAGTAGTAAACTAACTAATAACTAACTTTTTAATTAAAAACCACGTTTATAAACGTGGTTTTTTTGTACTTTTAATTCAAGTTTAAAAACATTTTATGTTTAAAAAAGATCCTCTTCAAATAATTACTTTTCAAACTTATGGCACTCATAATCATTTATATCTAAGAGGACGCGCTATTGAAGATGAGAGTATTGATTTAGAACAAAAAGGTGCTTTTAAATTACTTTTTAATGCTTGGAAGCGTTTTGAAACTGATGAGATTAAGCATGCTAGAATAAGAGTAAGAGTAGGAGACAAAAAGTTTTTTTATACTAATACTGATAGTAGAGGTTTTTTTATTTTTGATGACAAAGTTGAAGATCTTAATAGTTCTTCAAATGAAGAAGGTTGGATACCTTTAGAATTTTCTTATGATATTGATAATTTAAAAAGTCCTATTCAATCTGAAAATAGGTTTGAAGGCGAAATGCTTATTCCATCTGAAAGTGCAAGTTTTGGAGTAGTAAGTGATATTGATGATACAATTTTACACACGGGTCTTGTTTCAATATTAAAATGGCGCGTAGTCTTTAATACCCTTTTAACTTCAGCTGGAAAAAGAATTCCTTTAGATGGTGCACCACAATTCTATAATTTATTACACAAGGGCAAAACAGGGAATGAATCGAATCCTATTTTTTACGTAAGCCATAGCCCTTGGAATTTATACCGGTATCTGAAGTATTTTTTGAGAAAAAATAATTTTCCAAAAGGGCCTATTATTTTAAGAAGTTTTCCAAAGCCTTTTTCGAAAAAAGCAAATGGAAACTTGCCTCAAAAACAAAAAGAAATTATAAATCTTTTAAATACCTATACAGAATTAAATTTCATATTAATCGGAGATAGTGGTGAGTACGACCCATATATTTATATGAATATAGCCATGGATTATCCTGGTAGAATAATGGCTATTTACTTAATAAACGTAAATCATAAAAGAAAAATGCGTCGTGTAAAAATGCTTTATGAAAACTATAAAACTACACCAGTTTTATTAGTAGACCACACAAAAGAAGCTATTACCCATGCAAGACTCCATGGCTTTATAGCTTAACCTGTTATTTGTTTTTAGGAATATCTCTATTAATTTCTTTAATATCTACATCTATATTTTCAACTCCCAAAAGGTGTTTGCTAAAATAATCGGCTTTTAACCAGAAAAAATATTCAGTCATTTTTCCAAAACCATGTCGTTGCCCAGGCATTAGCATAAAGTCAAAACGTTTGTTAGCTTCAATTAACGCATTAGCCATTCTAATAGTTGCTCCAGGATGTACATTATTATCAACATCGCCTGTAACAAGCATTAAATTACCTTTTAAATTTTTAGCTAAAGACTGATTTTTGTCAATATCATATTTATAAGAAATATTTCCGTCAGCACCTTTTTCTTCTTTTATTCCATGGTGTGTTTCACTCCACCAGCTGTTGTAAATAGTGTTATCATGGTTTCCTGCTGAAGAAACTGCTGCTTTAAAAAAATCAGGATAAACTAACATAGCAGCAGTAGACATAAATCCACCACCTGAATGACCGAAAATACCAACCTTATCAATATCTATATAATTGTATTTGTCTGCTAATTGTTCAGCAACATATTTTTTATCTGCAAGACCATAATCTCTTAAGTTTCCATAGCCATAAGTATGATACCATTTAGATCTTGCAGGATGGCCACCTCGGTTTCCTATAGTAACTACTATAAAACCAATCTGTGCTATCCTATCTGTTCTGTTCATGCTTACTGAAAACGATTTGTTTACAGCTTCGGTTTGTGGTCCTGGATATACATATTCTATTAACGGGTATTTTTTATTTTCATCAAAATCAAAAGGTTTATACATAACTCCATATAAATCTGTAATACCATCGTCTGCTTTCATTTTAAAAGTTTCAGGAAATTTATAACCTGTTGCCATGAGTTGGGATAAATCCGCTTCTTCTAAGTTTAATATTACCGATCCAAGATTATTTCTAAGTTCTGATTTTGGTACTGTATTTACTCTTGAGTAGTTGGTTACAAAGTATTGGTTAGAGTCAGAAACATCTGAATCAAAATTGTAATCTCCTGGATTTAAGTTTTTAAAGCCTGTGCCATTTAAATTAATTTTAAATAAATGTGCGTAATAAGGGTCTTCATTCTTATTTACACCGTTAGCTACAAAATAAATGTCGCGTTCTTTTTCATCAATACCTTCAAAACTATCTATATGGTATTCGCCATTTGTTACTTGCATTTTTAAATTACCATTGGCATCATACAAATAAAAATGTCCCCAACCATCTTGTTCAGACCAATGTAAAATTTCTGATTCGTTATTAAATAAAACAATCTCTTTACCTCTGGTTTCTATATAAGTATTAAACGATTCTTCTATAAGTTTTTTAACTTCACCTGTCTTAATGTCAGCTACATTTATGTTTAGTCTTTTACGATCTCTACTTATGGTGTTGAAGTATATTTTATCTTTTTTTGATAATAATAATCTAGGTTTGTGTTTACTATTATTCGATTTTTTGTATTTATAGTTGTAAACCGAAATGGATTGTTGGATTGTAGTATCTAATTTTACTTTAGTTATTTCTTTTGAAGGTATATCAAAAGCTAATAATTCATATTTGTAAAATTCTTGCTCACCAGGCATATGATATTTATAAGTTTCTAGAGTTGGTCGTTTTTTCGAAACGGAATTTATTACCCATAAATCTTTTATATCCCTACTATCAGTTCTTTCAAAAACAAACTTTTTTGAATCGTGAGACCAATAACCATAAATGCTTTCTCTTTCATTTTTTTCTTTATCTTCTTCTAATTCTTCATTGTTTTTCCCCCAATCTCTTCCACCATAACTGTAATTTTGCTCGCCATCTTTAGTCCATTGGTTTTCAACAATAGTAGAATCTTTGGAGTCTTTAACAGCCTTTAAAAAGTTTTCTTTATCCATCCAATACAGGTTGTAATTTCTAGAAAATAAAACAATCGTGCTATCAGGCGATACATTTGCCCACTTTTTCCATTCTTCTTTCTCTTCCTTTTTATTATCTATAATGGTAAGACCATTTCCTCCTAATTTATACTCTAAGAAGTATGTTTTTTTCTCCATTTTTGGAGCTTTCTTTTTTGCTTTTTTTGTTGAAGTTGAATCTTTTTCAGTCTCTTTTTTTTCTGCATCTTCTTTCTTATCATCAACTACTTCAACTTCTTCATTAGATGTAATTCTAAATCTAATAGCAGTTTCATTTTTAACAAACTCAAAATTGAATCTTGGTAAGTGTTGGGCATCGTAAGGGTCTTTGGTAATTTCAGTTAACCATTTTGCCATTTTTGCATTGTCAAACAGTTTGGTTTTAGTTCTTTTATCGGAATCAACAATATAGTAGTTAGATCCGTTTGTTGTTTTATATTGATACCAAAAACGATTGCCATTTTCTAGCCAGTTTGGTCTTACACTTGTAGAATGTACTAGTTTACCCAGATTTTCTGGTGAAAATTTAGAAGCTAATCTATAATTGGGTTTTGGAGTTTGGCTTTCTAAGGATTCTTGTGAAAACAATAAATTAGTGAATAGTAATAGCGATAAAACTAGTGTAATTTTTCTCATAAAAAATTAAAATTGATTAATAATATACTAAAAACAGAAGCTTCTAAACAGCTGGATTTTTTTATTAAAATAATCCGTTAATTTCTGCATCTATGGTATTAATGATGTATCCTAAATCTTCAGGTTTATCAACAAAATCTAGTTTATCAACATCAATAATTAATAGTTTTCCTTTGTTGTAACCATGTATCCATGCTTCATAGCGCTCATTTAATCTGCTTAAATAATCAATACTAATAGAGTTTTCATATTCTCTACCTCGCTTATGTATTTGAGATACTAAATTAGGAATAGAACTGCGTAAATAAATTAGAACATCAGGCCCTTTAACAAGAGATTCCATTAAATCAAAAAGCGATTTGTAATTTTCGTAATCTCTATTTGTCATTAAACCCATTGCATGAAGATTTGGCGCGAAAATATGAGCGTCTTCATAAATGGTTCTGTCTTGGATGATGTCTTTACCACTTTCGTGAATTTGCAAAACTTGCCTAAACCTACTATTTAAAAAGTAAACTTGTAAATTAAAACTCCAACGTTCCATTTGATTATAAAAATCATCTAGGTAAGGATTATCAACAACATCTTCAAGTTGTGGTTCCCATTTATAATGTTTTGCAAGTAATTTGGTAAGCGTTGTTTTTCCAGCGCCAATGTTTCCGGCAATAGCAATATGCATAATTTATTTAATTTTTTAATTGGAGTTCTTGCAAGGTTTCATCATTGTAAATATACAAGGTTTCATTGGTTACAAAAAACTGATTTATCAACAAATTTGGAGTTTTAATTGGTATTATTTTGTTGGTATTTTTTTTTATAAAAAATAACTTATCTTCTTTTTTAAGTACTATATTTTCGTTGCTTTCAATTAATTCGGTATGGCCATCATTTTTTATTTTACTAACTAAACTTCCAAAATAATTATACTTATACAAGAATTTTTGGGTAAGAAGCCAACAATAATTATAATTACTTTTTAAATCTAAAATAGCGCTTTGTACGGGTAATGTTTGCGCTTTTGTAGTTTGTGTTTTAAAATCAAAAAGTTCTAGTTTTTGTAAATCTTGATTAAATATCCAAAGCATATTATCAAAACCAGTTGAAATGTGCGTAACGTTTTTGTAAGGTGACATGGTATTAAAATCAATTTTGAATATTTCTGCCAACCTATTGTCTAGTACAATTAGAGTATTAAAATCTTTATAAAATAGATTTATTTTTAAAGGATTAAAAGCATTGGCATTATTAAGATTTCCTAACTGAAAGTTATTATATGTTATGGTACCATTTTGGTCTTTTTTTTTGAAAACATTATTTTTTATATAATATGTGGTTCCAAAATCATCAACCGCAATAACTTTATCAGCTTTTAATGTAGTTTTCTTCATTAAAATAGCATCTAAATATTCTTGGGAGAATATAGAAATGGAAAAAAAATAGAGTATGTAAAGTGTATATTTCATTAGAGTTTGAAAAATACAAAAATCAAACCATTTTTCAGCAAATTAGTTTGTAACCAAAACCACGAACATTAATAATTTCAATATTAGCATCTTGTTTTAGCTTTTTCCTAAGCTTTGTAATAAATACATCCATACTCCTTGCATTAAAAAAATCATCACTCCCCCAAAGTTTATTTAAAATCAAGGATCTGTCTAAAACGCTGTTTTTATTTTTTGTAAGATGAAATAGTAAATGCGCTTCCCTGTGAGTTAATGGTGTTTTTTCTTCGTTTTTATATTGAAGAATTTGTTTTGGGAAATTAAAATTGTAAGCTCCAATTTCTAAAATTTCAGCATGTTTTTGTTCTTTGGTTCTGTTTAATAAATTGTTCATTCTAACAATTAATTCTTCCATACTAAAAGGTTTTTTTAAATAATCGTTTCCGCCAATACTGAAACCTTCAACAATATCCTGAGTTTGAGATTTTGCCGTTAAAAAAATAATAGGAATTGTTTCATCAATCTCCCTAATTTCTTTAGCTAATGTGAAACCATCTTTTTTAGGCATCATAACATCTAATACTAATAATTCTGGAGTATTAGTTTGATAGGTTTTAAGTGCTATTTCACCATTCTCGCAAAGCAGTACTTTGAAATTTCGTGTTTCAAGACTCTCTTTAATAATAAGTCCCAAAGCAGGCTCATCCTCTGCTAATAATATTTTGGTAATGTTAGCCATTAGGTATTGAGATTTTAAAAGTAGTTAGTTTATTATCAATGTTTAGTTCAATATTTCCACCATGTTTTTCAACTATAGATTTTGTATAATATAAACCAATACCAAACCCTTTTACATCATGTGTATTTCCCTTTGGTACCCGATAAAATTTCTCAAAAACACGATTTTTATTTTCTTTATCTAGTTTGTTACCATTATCAGAAATAAGAATTTTCATAAGATTTTTCTCTGAAATTAATTTTATTAAAATGTTATCTCCGCCATATTTTACTGAATTATCTAAAATATTATTTAATGCGTTTTCAAAATGGAAAATATCAACATTTATTAGCAAACTTTCAAAATTAATCTGAGTTTCAAATGTTTTGTTTTGATGTTGAATTTCATATCGATTTATTAAAGAATTTAAAAGTGATACAATGTTTGTGCTTTCCTTGTTTAACTCTAAAGACTCACTATCTAAGGTGGCTGTTTCAAGCAGTTTTTCAACCATAAAATTTAATTTAGAAAGTTGGTTAAAAGACATCTCTAGATAATTCTTAGTTTTCTGCTTATCATCAATCATATTAAAATTGTTAATACCTTCCAATGCAGCACTTATGGTAGCGATTGGTGTTTTAAACTCATGTGTTATATTGCTTATTAAATCATTTTTTACTTCGGCGAGTTGTTTTTGATTTTTTATAATTTTTAATAGATAAAATAAACAGCTAATAACAGTTAAAACAAGTAAGGCTGAAATTAATATACCTATAAAACTACGCTTTAAAATTTGTTGATTTGTGTTTTTAAAGAAAATAGTTAACTCACTATTTTTTGGTAAAAAGGTAGATTTTGATACTGTTTTTAGTGCGTTTTTACTTAACGATTTAACGCTATCAAATTCAGATGAATTAAAATATTTTATAGTTTGTTTTTCTTTTTTGAATGCTAGACTGTAATTGGCAAAAATGTTTTTACGGAATAATTCTGCTTTTAGTAAACTATCTACTTTTTTTAAAACAAGTGTATCATTATTAATTGATACAATCACTTTTGAAGTAAGAAAACCAATTTTTTTAGCATTTGAAGTATCTACTTTAAAGGGAGTGTTCTTTTTCTCTGAAGCAGTAATTAAGGAGTCTGCTTTTAGGCCTCTATAAACTGCTACACCTCTAATTTTAGTAGGAATTAAAGAGTCTAAGTTTTTAAACTCTTTGTTAGTTTCGTCTATTTCGCCTAAAAGTTTTAAAAAGTCACTATCTTCAATAAAGGTGTTTTTTTTGTTTTCACTAGAGAATGAGAAACCAACAGTTGTTTTTTCAGCTAATTCCGCATAATAGTCATCAACCGCTTTATCTAAACTTATTTGAACTTCGTTTACAAATTGTTGCTCATTTATAAGATAATTTTTATTGTTCCAATATATTTGAATTGTAATTGTGCATATAATTACTGTGACTATTATATATAAAATCCATTTGTATTTTGCATCGTTCATAATCCAAAAGTAAATGTTAAAAAACTTAAAAACTAATTGGTTAACACTCGTTAACACTCGTTAACTTAAAAAGCTGTTTAGGCGTTTTACTTTTACAATATATTAATTAATAAATTTATTTATAATGAAAAATGTATTTACGATTTTAGGTCTTTTGTTAGTAACACTAAGTTTTAGTCAATCTAAAAACTTAAAAGGGATTATTAAAAATGATGAAGTTCAAATTAATAATTTATCAATATCAGTTACTGTTGATTCAGCTGAAGAAGTAGAATCTATTTTTAATATGAATGATGTTAGGGAAATTTTAGAAACTCTTGTTGATAATCAAGAGGTGTCTTTCGAAATTATCTGTAATGGTAATTTGATGACAAATGGAGAGAAATCTACTTTATCTTGTAAAGTAAATGGGAAATCAGATAATATTGATTTATTTTTAAAATCAGTAAAAAAAATGAGACAAGCTGCTATTAATTATTATGAAAAACAATAAATTAGAAAAAATGAAAGTATTAGTAAAAGTTTTAGTTGTATCCATTTTTTTAGTTTCATCAAATCTAAATGCTCAAGATTTTCAAGGAGTTGCAATTTACAAAACGATGCTTCAATTTGATATAAAGATGGATAGTACTAAAATGAATTCTGAGATGCATTCCAGAATGATGGAAATGATGAAAAAGCAATTTCAAAAAACATACACTCTAGCTTTTAATAAAGAAGCTTCGGTTTACAAAGAAGATGTAGCATTGGATAAACCACAAGCAAATTTATTGGGAAATTTTCAATTCACTATGATAGCTAGTGGTGGCGGACAGGATGTGCTTTATAAAAATACAAAAACACAAAGTTACACAGATCAAAAGGATACGATGGGTAAAATCTTCTTGGTGAAAGATTCTATACAAAAAATAGATTGGAAATTGGAAGCTGATACTAAGTACATAGGAGAATATCAATGTTATAAAGCTACGTATACAAAAGAGATTGAAGTAAATAATTTCAGTTTTAGTAATATCGATTCTAACAAAGAAGAAGAGGAAGTAAACGAACCTAAAATAGAGACACGTATAGTTACCGCATGGTATACGCCACAAGTGCCAATAAATAATGGACCTGCTAAATATCAAGGACTTCCTGGTTTAATTCTAGAAATTCATGATGATAAACTAACAATTATTTGCAGTAAAATAATTTTAAATCCTGAAGAAAAGTTAGATATAAAAGAACCTAATAAAGGTAAAGAAGTTAGATCGAATGAATATGAAGAGATAATGGAAAAAAAGTCCAAAGAAATGATGGAGCAATTTGCGCCAAGAAAAGGCGGTAAAGGCGAAGTTTTTGAAATAAGGATAGGCGGTTGATTTTTTTAAGAATCATTTAACATTTTACCAATTAAACTTAATGGTATGTTTGTAGTCTAATTTAAAAACGAAAGTTTTTAATTCACTTAAAAAATAACATTAATGAAAATTAATACTACAACATTAGCATTACTAGTCTTTTTATTGGCAGCACCACTTGCGATATTTTCACAAAACGATTTTCAAGGAAAAGCATACTACTCATCAAAATCTACTATGGATTTAAGTCGTTTTAGTAGAGGTGGTCAAATGAGTGAGCAGCAGAAAAAACAAATGGAGGAAAGAATGAAGCCATTTCTTGAAAAAACATTCATCCTAACTTTTAATAAAGAAGAATCTATATTTAAAGAAGATGAAAAGTTAAGTGCGCCTAGTGCTGGAGGCGGAGGCCGTGGTTTTGGTTTTATGAGCAGTTTTTCAAGCGGACCTCAATATAAAAACATTAAAAATAAAATATTTATTCAAGATCAAGAATTTTTTGGAAAGCAGTTTTTGATTAAGGAAGAAATGACTCCATTTAACTGGAAAATGGAAGCTGAAACCAAGCAAATAGGAAAATATACAGCATTTAAAGCTACGGTTTTGATTCCAGATGCAGATTTAAATTGGATGCGAGTTGAACCTCCCAGAAGAGGAGATAATAGAAATGAAACAGAATCAGACACTGCTACTAATGAAGAATTAGTAGAAGAACCTAAAATGGTTGAGGTTATAGCTTGGTATACACCTATGGTGCCAGTTAGTCAAGGCCCAGGTGAGTATTGGGGGCTTCCAGGGTTGATTTTAGAATTAAGTGCTGGAAATACAGTAATGTTGTGTTCAAAAATTGTAATGAATACAGACGATAAAGAAGCAATTAGAGTGCCAGACAAAGGTAAAGAGGTAACTAAAAATGAATACAGTCTAATTATTTCGGAAAAAATGCAGGAGATGAGAGATAACAGAGGAAGAAACGGAGGAGGAGGTCCAAGATAAATTATTTTCTGTTTAATTTTTTCGTATATTTGTTAAACAAAATATTTAAATTACTCACATGAAAGCTATATTAAAAAATCTTTTTGCCCTATCGTTAACTTTAATAGTATCTACTTCCCTTTTTGCTCAAGAATTTCAAGGTAAGGCCTATTATTTTTCAAAAACACCTATGGATCTTGGAACTTGGGGTTCCAGAATGAGTGAGGCTCAAAAAAAGCAAATAGAAGCACGTTTAAAAGATAGGTTAGAGAAAACTTATATTTTAACTTTTAACAAACAAGAGTCTATATACAGAGAAGATGAAAAACTAGATGCCATTTCTGGTGCAACAGATTCATGGGGAAAAAACTTTACACCAGGTGTTCAATATAAAAATATAAAAACTAATGAGTTTTCTCAGAATCAAGAGTTTTATGGAAAACAATTTTTAGTAAAAGAAAATTTATCTCCTATTGAATGGAAAATGGAAAATGAAACCAAACAAATTGGTCAATACACTTGCTTTAAAGCTACATGTAAAAGACCAGTTTTTGATACTTCTTGGTGGACTTTTTCTTGGAGTGAAGTATCAAATAACAACGCTGAAAAGAAAGTTGATACCTTGAAAACTAATGATTTAGCGGATAACATGAAAACACCTGTTGAAGAGGAAGTAGAAATGGTTGAGGTAGAAGCTTGGTATACACCTATGGTGCCTGTTAGTCAAGGTCCAGGAGATTATTGGGGTCTTCCAGGTTTGATTCTTGAAGTTAGTGTTGGTAATACCACATTGTTGTGTTCAAAAATTGTAATGAACCCAGAAGAAAAAATCAAAATTGAGGCTCCTGATAAAGGTAAAGAAGTAAACAAGAAGGAGTATAAGAATATTATAACTGAAAAAATGCAAGAAATGAGAGATAATAGAGGAAGAAGAAATTAGCCTTTATTATTTCAAATTGACTCTAAAAAACATCCAAACCAAAACCATGAAAAAAATAATTTTTATAGCGCTACTAGTTGTAGCAAACATAACTTTTGCCCAAATCAAAATACAAGGTGTTGTGAAAGATAGTATTGGAGCACCTTTAGAGTTAGCTAATGTTATAGCTATTAACCAAGCTACAAGTTCCCTTGAATCTTATGGTATAACTAATGATAAAGGGAAATTCATATTATCATTAGAAAAAAACACCAAATATAAACTACAAGTAAGTTATATTGGAATGAAAACTTTCGAAGAAGTAATCACAACTACCGAAAGTAACATCGATAAAGACATCACTCTAGTTGCGGATAATGCTTTAGACGCGGTAGAGTTAGTTTATGAAATGCCAGTTACCGTTAAAGGTGATACCTTAATTTATAATGCAGATTCTTTTAAAAATGGTTCCGAAAGAAAACTTGAAGATATCATAGAAAAGCTTCCTGGTGTTGAAATTAATGAAAATGGGCAAATAGAGGTCGAAGGTAAAGTTGTAAGTAAACTGATGGTAAATGGGAAAGATTTTTTTGATGGAGACACTAAATTAGCTACTAAAAATATTCCTTCTAGTGCCGTTGATAAAATACAAGTTTTACGTAATTATTCTGAAGTTGGACAGTTAAGCGGTGTTACAAACAACCAAGATAATGTGGCTATGAACATTAAGTTAAAAGAAGGGAAAGAAAGTTTTTGGTTTGGAAATGTTACGTTAGGCGCTGGTTCATCCCCTGATGAAGAACTCTATCTAGCACAGCCTAAATTATTTTATTACAGCCCAAAATTTAGCCTAAATTTTATTGGGGATTTAAATAACACAGGTGAAGTAGCCTTAACAAGACAAGATATAAGAGGTTTTGGTGGTGGTTTTAGAGTACCAAGTAATAATAGCGGTACCAGTATTAATTTAGGAGATAACAGTCTAGGATTTCTAACCAGTCAAAATAATGCCGTAGAGGTTGAAAATAAATTGGGAGCTACAAATTTTAGTTATTCTCCCAACAAAGCTTTGGATATAAGTGGATTTCTTATTTATAATAGTAGTCGAATTGACTCCAGACAAAGAACCTTTCAGCAATATACAGATTCTGATCTTGGAATTCCAGACGAAACTACTGAGAGAACAAGTAATGAAGCCTCTGATCAGGGTTTAATTAAGTTAAGCGCTACCTATAAACCAAATTTAAATAATCAACTAGATTATGATGTTTTAGGGAGAATTTCACAAGATTCTCAAGACCAAAACTTTTTATCTTCAGTTTTAGGAAATACCAATCAGTTTGATGAAGTGAAGCCATTTAGTATCAATCAAAATATAAACTACTATTATACGGTAAATGAAAAAAATATTTTTGCTTTTGAAGCGCAACATTTAATCAAAGATGAAGATCCTTTTTATAATGCGCTCTTAATTAACAATCCAAATAACAATAACGAACCAGACCCGAATGACAGAGATGCTTATGATACAACAGCCGAGGCTTTGGGTTTAAATAATACTTTAAATAATTACGATATTGCTCAAAATAGAAGAATTAAATCAAATCAATTAGATGCTAAGTTTGATTATTACAACATACTTAACGACAAAAGTAATATCAATTTTACTTTTGGAACTATTTTAAGTCGTCAAGAATTTAATTCAAATATTTTTCAGTTTTTGGAAGATGGGTCAATTTTTGATCCTGTGCCAACTTTTAACGATGGGCGTGCTACAAATGATACCGAGTATAATTTCACAGATTTTTATGTTGGAGTACATTACACATTAAAACTTGGTAAATTCACTTTCAGACCAGGATTTTCAGCACATGCTTACGGTAATAAAAACACACAATTTAACGAAGTGTTTGAGGATAATTTCTTTAGACTTTTACCAGATTTTGAAACTCGAATTCAATTTAAAAAGAGTGAAAGTTTAACACTAAGATACAACATGCGAAATCAGTTTACTGATGTAACACGTTTGGCTCAAGGTTTAGTTTTAAATAATTTTAATAGCATTCAGTTTGGTGAACCAGATTTACAAAATGCCTTGTCACACAATGTAAGCTTATTTTACAACAGTTTTAATTTATTTAATTACACAAATGTATTTGCTCGTTTAGCTTATTCAAAAAATATTGATCAAATAAGAGGGTTAACAAATTTTGAGAATGTTATTACAACAAGTACTTTTTTTAACTCAAACTTTGCTGATGAAAGTGTTTCGGCAAGCGGAAGAGTACAAAGGACATTTGGAAAAATAAGAGCTAGCTTAAGTACTAATTATAATTATAGTTTAAATAATCAGTTTATTCAAGGCAGACAATCTGTAAATGAAAGATTTGTACAAAATTATGTACCAGGTATCCGTACTAATTTTAAAGTAGCGCCAAACGTAAGTTTACGCTATAGCTACAGTATAAGTACCAACAATCAAGGCCCAACAACAACGGTTTTTTATACTAATGCACCTTCTATAGATTTTGATGCCTACATTTGGAATTCTTTTACTTTTAGAACCGATTATGCTTATAATCGTCAAAGACAAAAAGATGGTGATTCTCAGTCTTTTGAAACTTGGAATGCTTCTTTAGCTTACAGAAAAGATAGGGATGCTAAATTCGAATACGAAATTATTGCAACCAACTTATTGGATATCGAATCCAGAATTAATAATGGTGCTAATAACCTTTCGGTTTCAACTTCAGAAACTTTTATACAGCCTCGTTTTGTGTCTTTCAGAGTGCGATATGAGTTGTAAATAAAATACTTTTTTTATTTGCTTAATAAAGAAACAATAATATATTTGTGCTCGGTTTTGGGGAGATACTCAAGCGGCCAACGAGGGCAGACTGTAAATCTGCTGACTAAGTCTTCGCAGGTTCGAATCCTGCTCTCCCCACTAAACGGGACAAATTCTTAATATTAGGATTGTCCCGTTTTTCATTTCTTCCAAAATCCTTATTAACACTGGATATTTTTAAAAGTAGCGGATTGATATCAGCGGTTTGAACTTTTTTATTTTGAAAACCGAATTTATTTGGGAATATCAAACCGGTAAGGAGTCTTTTGTCTTGTCCTGAAATATGGCTACAGGTTAAAGTTGATTTTACGCTGTTAATT
>NZ_CEWOCJ010000020.1:0-44192 GCF_982512915.1 Flaviramulus sp.
ATTAAGTATGCTTTAGAGCTTCCATTGATGTTGAAATTTGCAGTAAGATAAAAAACAATGAAAGAAAAAATACTTTATACCCTAAAAAAGGCTCAACAAAATAAAACTATATTCAATGTATTAGTATTAGGCCTTATATTTTTTTTATTTATAAACCTATCAATTATACGTAATGGCTTATTTTTAAAAGAAATTATTCTTTGCTTCTCTGTAGTTTGTTTAGCGGTTCTAAATTCAAACAAATAAAATATTAATCCATAACCAAAATTAACCAAACTTAATGGATTTACATTTACTATTAGACAACCTTACTAATCCTGCATTGTTATTTTTCTTTTTAGGAGTAATTGCCATACAATTGAAAAGTGACTTAAAAATACCTGAAAATTCCTCTAAATTTATTTCTTTATATCTTCTCATGGCAATTGGATTTAAAGGTGGACAAGAACTTTCTCATAGCGAATTTAATTTAGAAATTATTTGGTCTTTACTTTTTGGAATTTTCTTAGCTATTATTGTTCCAACATATTCATATTTCATACTTAGGAGAAAATTTAGTATAGAAAATGCTGGAGCAATAGCTGCTTCATATGGCTCGGTGAGCGCTGTAACTTTTGTTACGGCAATAGCATTCTTAGAAATAGAAAAAATCCCTTTTAATGGACACATGGTAGCTGTTATGGCATTAATGGAAGCACCATCAATTATGGTTGGATTATTGTTAATCATGATCTTTAAAGGGAATAAAGGTAAATCAGACATACCAGTTAAAACAGTTTTACAACACGCTTTATTCAATGGTAGTGTTCTCTTGATTATAGGAAGCCTAATAATAGGCTTTTTAGCAAGTGATGCACAAGCTGAGGGCATAAAACCATTTACTACAGATATTTTTAAAGGATTTCTATCTGTATTCCTATTAGATATGGGAATTACTAGTGGAAAAAAACTATCAGAATTTCTTAAAAAAGGTTGGTTTGCATTGGTATTTGCTATAATCATCCCTGTATTTAATGGTGTAATAGTATCCATTATTAGTAGCACTTTTATAGAAAGTATAGGAAATCGTTTATTATTTGCCATACTTGCTGCGAGTGCCTCTTATATTGCAGTTCCTGCTGCCATGAAAATAGCGGCTCCAAAAGCAAGTCCAAGTTTATATATCCCGATGGCATTAGCTATCACATTCCCTTTTAATATTACACTAGGCATGCCACTATATCTATATATTATCCAAATCACTTAAAACATTGCTAATTTTTTAAATCAAAAAATATTATGGAACAAGTTTCAAAAAAAGTAAAAAAAAGTAATAATCCTACACAGATTATCAAACTAATAGATGGCACTTTTAGCGCTTCCGAATCGGCAGATATTATAGATTCTATTTTAGATGTAAAAATTAACCATCACAAACTTAAACGCCTATCAATAACAGAAGGCAATTCTAAAGATTTATGCGTTTATGACAATGATAGAATCAATGAACTTATTGATGCAAAACTTGATGCTAAATTATTTTTTAAAGATGCAAGAATTAATAACAAAAAACTAGTTATAGAAAGTATCGTCACAATAAAAGTTGAAGATTAATTTATTTTTATTTAAGTTGAGTTAAAATGCACTTTAAAAGAAAATGAATATTTTATTTTTTTAGTAAAAAAGTGACTTCTATATTTTCTAGTTTCCTATTAAAAAGAAAATAAAAAATAATTTAAACCTTTTTGTAACAAAAAGAGAGATTTAAACGTATAACTACTGAATAACATTATTCATTTAAATTTACAGAAGAAAACTAGATGAGACAACTTAAAATTACGAAGCAGGTTACCAATAGAGAAACAGCATCGTTAGACAAATATCTTCAAGAAATTGGTAAAGTTGACTTAATTACCGCAGACGAAGAAGTAGAGTTAGCACAACGTATTAAAGCTGGTGATCAGAGAGCTTTAGAAAAATTGACAAAAGCTAATTTACGTTTTGTTGTATCGGTAGCTAAGCAATACCAAAACCAAGGTTTAACATTACCAGATTTAATTAATGAAGGCAATTTAGGTTTAATAAAAGCAGCACAGCGTTTCGATGAAACTCGTGGTTTTAAATTTATTTCTTATGCAGTTTGGTGGATTCGTCAGTCGATTCTTCAAGCTTTAGCTGAACAATCACGTATTGTACGTTTACCTTTAAACAAAATAGGTTCTATTAATAAAATCAATAAAACATTTGCATTTTTAGAGCAATCTCACGAACGCCCACCAAGTGCTGAAGAAATTGCGAAAGAATTAGACATGACCATTAACGATGTTAAAGAGTCTATGAAAAATTCTGGTCGTCACGTAAGTATGGATGCTCCTTTAGTTGAAGGTGAAGATTCTAACTTATATGATGTATTAAATAGTGGTGAGTCTCCAAATCCAGATAGAGAATTATTACACGAATCACTTCGAACAGAAATTGAGCGAGCACTAGAAACATTAACGCCTCGTGAAGCAGATGTAATTCGTTTATATTTTGGCTTAGGGAATCAACATCCAATGACTTTAGAGGAAATTGGTGAAACATTTGATTTAACGCGTGAGCGTGTTCGCCAAATTAAAGAAAAAGCAATTAGAAGATTAAAACACACTTCTAGAAGTAAAATATTAAAAACCTATTTAGGATAGTAATTTTTTAATAATAATTACGACTAAATTACGGTAACAAACAGTTATATATAACTGTTCGTTTTTTGATTGATGAAAGAACCCGCGGCTGATTACCGCGGGTTTATTTTTTCTATATTTGTAATATAAAACTTAAAAAAATCAAATGAGTACAAAACTAATAGCACCATCAATTTTAGCTGCAGATTTTGCTAACCTGCAGAGAGATATAGAGATGGTTAATAAAAGTGAAGCAGATTGGTTTCATATTGATATTATGGATGGGGTTTTTGTGCCTAATATTTCTTTTGGGATGCCGGTTTTACAAGCTATTTCTAAACACGCTAAAAAAACAATTGACGTACATTTAATGATAGTAGAACCAGATAGATATATAAAAACTTTTGCTGATTTAGGAAGTAATATCCTTACTGTTCATTATGAAGCTTGTAATCATTTACATAGAACCTTACAAGCTATAAAAGCTGAAGGTATGCAGGCTGGAGTAGCCTTAAATCCACATACCAATATTAACGTTTTAGAAGACACTATTAATGATATAGATTTGGTTTGCATAATGAGTGTTAATCCTGGTTTTGGGGGTCAGAGTTTTATTGAAAACACATACAATAAAGTGAAACAACTAAAAGAATTAATCCTTAAAAAAGGAGCTTCAACAAAAATTGAAATTGATGGTGGGGTTACCAATAAAAATGCCAAAAAATTGGCTGACGCTGGAGCCGATGTTTTAGTAGCTGGAAGTTATGTTTTTAAAAGTACCAACCAAATTGAAACTATCAGAGATTTAAACGCTATAGCAAACTCTTAATACTCTTTTAAATAGTAATTTAATAAATCAGTTGTTGTTATTATACCCATTAAAACACCACAATCAACAACAGGCAAAGCATGAAAATCTCCTTTTGCTAAAATTTGTGTAGCCTCTTTTACTGTAGTTTCCTTATTAATAGTTATTACATTTTTACTCATGACTTGTTCAATTGTAAAAGTATTATAAACTACCACATCAACATCATGCTCATCAGCAGTTGTTTCTGCATAACAAATTTTTAATAAATCAGAATAACTGAGCATTCCAATAACAACATCTGAGCTAACAACTGGTATGTGTTTAATTTTGTATTTATTAAAAAGCATTTCCGCTCTTTCTAAGTCATCATTCCTTCTTAATGCTATGATGTTTTTACTCATAATTTCTTCAACTAATATATCCTTAATCATGATTTTTAAAATTTTTAATCGTTAAAATTGTTTTAGCAAATATTTTATTAAATCGGTAGTAGTAACTATACCTATAAGTTTTTTATGAGATATAACTGGTAATGCATGAAATTCTTTAGAAGCTATGATTTCGGCAACGTCTTTTATTGAATTGGATGAAGAAATAGTAACAACATTACGTGTCATAATATGATTAATGCTAAACATATTATAAACTGGAGCATCCATATCACCATCAAAATCACCTGCATAATCTGAGAAGCTTAATCGTAATATATCGTTATGGCTTAACATGCCTATAATTTTATCATTTTCAACAATGGGAATATGTCTTATATGATTTTTTTTAAAAAGGTGTTCTGCTTTTTCTAGACTATCGTTTTTTGTTAATGTTACAACAGGAGTTGTCATTATCATTGAGATGGGTTCTTTTCTTATCATAACATTTAAAGTTTATATTTCTTAACATTAAAGTTATCGAACTAAGCTTAAAAAAATCATGATAAATATCATAATTAAAAAATATTTAATAACCAGCTATATTAAAATTAAGCATCTGTTTTATTAAATTATAAAGCTCTGGAAATCGATTTTTAAAATCTTTGGGCGTTTCAATAAACGTCTCAATAGCAACCGCTAAAAACTCAAATTCATTCGTGTAAGCATAGTTTCTAAAATAATCTGATTTTACCAAATTTGATCTTAAATTTGCATTTAGAGCAAGCAATTTGGTTATTTCTTTAAAAGAATCACTGAAAATAATCGAACTTACATCACGTTCTTTCATACTATTTATATGTAAAGCATGGGCAAATTCATGTATTCCTAAATTTAGATTATCATTATCAATAGCATAACCATATTTAAAATCTTCCCAAGAAAATACTAACGTTTTTAGCTTAGGATTAAATTCTCCTTTATGATATGTATTATTTGTATTAGAGAAAAAGGTTTTAGGATATACTACTATTTTTGAAATGAAACCAATGTAAAAATCTCTAAAACCAAAAGTTAGCATAACGGCTGTTGCTGAAATTAACACCCTAATTTCATCCGTAATTAAAAGTCCATCTCTGCCTATAAAATCTTTATCATTTATAAATGATGCCAACCTATGCTCGAAATATTTCTGTTCCCTGTTTGTAAGTTTATTATAGAAAGAAAATTGATTAATTAAAATGCTTTTTTGATGTTTGTTTAATTGTTTTAAACTGAAGTAAAGGTGATTATATAAAGGCCTTTTAAATTTTAACACATAAGCTATTTCTATCATCTTAAGTCCGTAATGTAAGATGATTAATACCATTACAAATAAAAATACACCTAAAACAATTTGGTTTGATAAACTTAAATCTTTGAAAACAAGGAAATTGAACATAAATAATACAACGCAAATTTTAAATTAATTTTTTATTTAATGATTTAAGTATCATTTAAAACTAACTATTTTTACTGCTAAAAGATGTTTAACTTAGTAGTCTTTAATTATCTATTTTCAATTTCCAATTAATATGATATGATGTATTTGGTTTTAAAACTTTAAGTCCAATGCTATTATTAAAGCTATCTGAAACTCCAGTAGTTGGTTCTATAGCAATCGTATTTTTATGAGGTGGGGTATACAGTTGTAAAAAACTTTGATCTTCAGTTGAGTTAAAAGTTAAATTATATCTTGGCGTTTTAAATATTACTTGGTTAGAATCTAAAATAAAACAATCATCTAAAAATTGATTGTTAATTTTAAAGCCTGTAGACTGTTCATTTATTATTAATTCTTGAGCAATATTTCTATCGTCTAACTTAAGCTTTTTTTTTGCATCAAATAGTATCGTACTCATACTTAAATCCTCACTAAAAAAATAAGGATGCCAACCTAATGTAAATGGAAACATTTTGGTATCAGTATTTATTATTTCAACATTTACATCTAGTGTGTTGTCTGTTAATAAATATTCCAGAAATATTGAGTAAGTAAATGGAAAACCTTTACAGACACGCTCTTCATTATATTTTAACTTAACTTTAGCAAAAGTATCTGTTGTTGATATATCCAACACTTCAAATGTCTTATTAAAAACTAAACCATGTAAGGCATTGTTTAATTCTTTTTCGTTAATATAAAATTTATAGGTTATACCATTAAATTGATAACTACCATCTTTTATTCTATTAGCAAATGGAAATAAGATTGAGGAAGCATAAGAATTGTTATATGTTAAAGGATACATGTCTTTTATCAACTCCTCCCCTTTTAGTTTCAACTCCTGTAAACTAGCTCCTTGATTTAAAAATATTTTTGCAAAAGATGTTTTTTTGGGGCTAGCAAGCACTAAACATTTATTATTATTTTTTCCTTTAACTAACTTACTAGTGTAGTTCATATACAATTATTTAATTAATTCAAAAATAAACAAGATAAAATGAGCATTTAGTTTTGTTGCTATTTAAAATTGAATAAATATATTATTTCTCCATATAAGCTTGCCACTTGATAAGAATGAATTTTTCAAAACCATGTTCTAATTTCCTAAGAAAACCATATTCGTAAACAAACAAGTATACATCACCTTTAGTATTCTTCCAATAATGGGTAAAGTAATTAGGATCAAAACCCTCAGCCTTAAGTTGCTCAACTCTTATTATGACTTTTCCGGCTTTATTGTAGTTTTTTAACAACTTTCTATTAAGCTTCAATTGATTATCAACTTTATTAAAAAATCTAGGTGATTCTGTTATAGATTTTTGATAATGATAAGAACTTTTACAATATGTATCGCAAAATTTTTTATCAGACCTACCTTCTATCTCCTTATCGCAATATTTGCATTTATTAGATAATTTCATATTAACTCAAATTAACCGTACATTATACGTTTAATATGCGTTTAATATACAATTAAAACATTTATAAAATATAGTTTTGATTAAATATTAATTATGAAATCCCTCAAAAGCATTATTTTAAAACACCTTGTAATTGAAAACAAAAGGTGTATAGGACTCCATTTTAAATCTATTAGAGCAATAAATATGATAATGCAAGAATTAGATTTTTTTGAATGGAATGTTGAAAATAATATTTACTTCATCATAAATAATACAGAAAACAAAGATAATGTAGATAAACTTATACGAACTGTAGCATGGATAAATGCTAAATTATTTTTAATTGAAAACAAAAACAAAAAAAACACAAAACCTAATCGTGGTGCAGCTTAATCAAAAAATAAAACAATATTGTTTTTAATTTTTATAATTTAAAAAGCAATGATTTAAATAAATTAAACCATTGCTTTTTATATGTAAACCAGATAGATCTGACTTCAAATCAAACACTCGAATTTTTTCATAAAATTAATAGTGAAATATAAACTAAATATTCATTTTTAGAATGTAGATATATTGAATTTTTAAAATGGACTAAAATCAAACTTTATATCCTTTAAATCATCCCTCCTTCATTATTTGTTTATAAAACTATCTATCAACGCTCTTATTTTAATTAATCAGAACGAGTGTACGATTAACATAAATAAGAAACGAGACCATCTTTAACATAAAGAATTAGGCCCGTTTTTGTGAGAGCAGTCAAACCAAGTAACTTAAAATCTTAAAATAGAATTTACAAGATATCTAAAACAAAGCTCAAAATATCTCAGTTTTCTTTGTGAAAAATCTTTAATTAAAAAGGTATTAATAATAGCTTTGCATATATTAATTTAAAACTGAAAGTAAATAAACTGCTCGCCACTTCCTTGTGCTATAACAATTAATAAAAGTAGCACCGCCCAGGAAATCCCCATAACCCAAGGCGATGCTTTTTCTGATAAAGTTTTTAGTGATGTGTTACGCATCATCCAATGGCATAAAAATAACATCCCTATTACCACACAGACTTTTATAATACTAAATGAGTCTAGAATCTTTAATCCATTTGGTTGCAAATAAAACATAGATTTTAGAAGTTGCCATGCCGTATCAAATGATCTTGCTCTAAAAAATACCCAGGTTATATTAACACAGGTAAATGTTATGAATGCTAAAAAAATACCATTCCACTTGGTGATTTTAAAAGGGAGATACTTTTTTTGTAATTTCTCTAAAATTAAATAAGTACCATGTAAGCCTCCCCAAACCATAAAGGTCCATGCAGCTCCATGCCAAAGCCCTCCTAGCAACATGGTAAGCATTAAGGCTACATACATTCTTGTAATACCATGACGATTACCTCCTAATGGGATGTATAGGTAATCTCGTAACCAGCTTGATAATGATATGTGCCAACGGTTCCACAAATCTGAAAATCCTAAAGAAGCATAGGGATACCTAAAGTTATCTGGTAAAGTAATACCCAACATTAAGGAAATACCAATGGCACAGGTAGAATAGCCTGCAAAGTCAAAAAAAATCTGACCAGAAAATGCTAAGGTACCTGTCCAAGCATCTATACCGTATAATAACTCAGGTGATCCAAACACGTCATCAGCAACACCGGAAAGCAAGGTGTCTGCCAGAACCACTTTTTGAAAAATACCTATGGTGAGTAAAAAAACACCCCAAATAAATTGTTCCGAAGTAGCTCTTTTTTCTTTATAAAACTGAGTGATTAAATCCTTTGCCCTAACAATGGGTCCAGCTACCAACTGTGGAAAGAACGTTACGTATAAGGCAAAATCTAGAAATGTTTTAGCAGGTTTTGCTTGACCTTTGTATATATCGATAGTGTAAGACATGGTTTGAAAGGTGTAAAACGATATACCCATAGGTAAAATAATATCCATAGGCTGAACTGCATATTGAATACCAAAGCTATTTATTAAGGCTACAAAATTTTCTAAAAGAAAATCTCCGTATTTAAAAAAAGCCAAAAAACCTAAATTAACTAACATGCTTAATAACAACCAAAATTTACGCCTGCTTTTTTCTTTAGTATTTACAATACGCTTTGAAGCTGTCCAATCTATAACTGTAGAAATCCACAATAAAAGAATTAATGGTGGGTTCCATAAACCATAAAAAACATAACTTGCTAAAAGCAACATCTTTTTTTTACTGGTCCAAGTAATATATCTTGTATAATAAAATGCTAAAACAATAACCAAAAAAACTATAAAACTTAATGAATTAAATAACATACTTAGTTGGTTTTTGAGTTAGTTATAACCTCATCTGCTAGCATTAGTTTTGCCATTTCTGTCGTGAAATAATTAGCGTCTTCTAAGGATAAATGGGACCATTCGGGGCATTTTAAATCTTTAAATTGTGGGTAATCTTCAAAATGATAAGCCATAACGTTTGACTTTTTCACTAAATCATCCCAATAATCTTCTCGTGGTAACATAAAGTTTTCTCCTGCTCTTACTCCTCCTGAGGAAGGACAGCGCATTAATATAAGATTGCCACCTCGAGCCTTAAATGTTTCGGCATCCTTTAGAAAGAAAGCCATTGTAGCGGCTTTATCTGGCGCTGGTGATGTTTTACCAATAAATCCCCAAACTTTAGTAATCGTATTTGCAAAAGCGGTATCTGTTAAGGTTCTATCTATCATTTGCACATTCCGATCTAAGCTAGTCATTCTCCCAAATTTATAAAACGGTGGCATCCCTTCTGGGATTCTATTGCCCACTTTTATCTGTTTTAATAAGGCCTTTAGATCTATATTGTCATCTAACTCCTCTTCTCCTGCAGACATTAATGCCAAATGTTGCTGTAATGGTAAAGACAATTGATGATTGAGACGTTGCACATACGTTCGGTTTTTATAATGGTCTACCCGTGCTTGTGGCCATGCCCAAGGTTGGGCTTTAGGATATGTGGTTGAAAAAAACAACCCTGGTGCAACACCTAATATTACAGTACCTGCATAATTTGTATTCTCAACAATATCATGAAATACAGGTAAAGGAGAACTTCCAACATTCGCTAACTGTACTGGTCGCTTGCCTGTTTCTTTTTCCCAAGCATCCAATTGTATGCCATATAATATGCGCGAAGAACCCATCAATACAACATCATCTTGGGCTAAGGTATTCAACCTATCTCGTTGAATTGCCCAAAGTGCTTTATTATCATCTATTGTAGGCACATAACCTTGAGAACGCCAATACAATTCCCAGGCAACAACACCAAGAATACTTGTTATAATTGCAATGCTTAATGCTTTTTTTAAATTCATGGTTTATTATATATTCATTGATAAAAGTATTAAATGAAATAATGCAAATGATAAATTTCTTTAAATAAAATGCTTACTAGATTTTTATAAACCTAGCTGTTAATTCTCTCTTATCAGTTTTTATTTTAATTAAATAGACCCCATTATGAAGGGTGCTAACATCAATTGCATTTGTATTATTTTTTAAATCAAACAGAACACGTCTTCCTAGCGCATCAAAAATTTCATAACCACCAATAGTTCCATTATTTACTGTTATAATTTTTAATACATTATCAACAGGATTTGGATAGATTTTAAATTTAGTAATTCCAAATTCTGATACATCTAAAGCAACATCAAAATTAGCTGTTACTGAAATGTCTTTGTCTATATTGGTGTCTGTTCTTGGGTTGGTTGTTAATCCATCACTCCAATCAATAAACACATAACCTGTATTGGGTATCGCCTCAACGCTTGACCCGCTTTCATAACACCCAACTGTTTGTGGTGTTGTACCATTAATAATACCGCCTGTATTAGCTGTATATGCTAAAACAAAACTCGTGTTTTCTGTAATCGTAATACTTGCCGTATCTGAAAAGCCGCTTGAATTCGTGACCGTAACTGTGTAGTTCCCTGGTTCAGTAATCAAAAAATTAGCTTCAGTACCTAATTCACTTAATCCATCATACCAAGAATAGATAACACCGCCCGTTGCAGTAACACTAACAGCGGTTGTACTACAGTTTAATATGGTCGTTCCTGTTTCATTCGTAATTCCTGCTAAAACATCTAATGTTAAAGGATTGCAATCGTCATCTAAACCATTATTCAAGATTTCTGTAGCTCCCGGGTTGATTGTTGCATTACTATCATTACAATCTATATCTGAATTATATCCATCTGAATCACGGTCGACAATTACAACTTCTACGGTCCATTCTTTTAAAATAGTTTCATCTTGAGATAAAACTTTTAATATTTTAGAATTTGTAAAGTTAAATGTATTACTGCCAGAAACTATTTTTTGAGTGCCATCATATAATGTAGCACCAGGGCTTAACTGAAAAATAGCATTCAAATCGATAATATTTTGAGATATAAAAACATTACTATCAATAGTTACTTTATTACTTGTAATCGTTTTGTTTACATCTCCAGCACCATCAAAACTAAAATCTAAAATATTTGCCTGATTGCTTAATGTTGTATTAGCAATACCAAAGGCTTGAAAAACGTTTCCATAATGTTTATCAATTTGAAAATTTATAGTTGTAGTTGCGTTTACTATTTGGTTATTAACAGAATCGTAAATCTTAAAATCAATGGTTTCGTTAATAGTATTAGCAAAAACAAGGAAATAAGCTAAATAGCGGTCTGTGCTAGAAACATAAAGTAAGTTTGCACTGCCTCTTAGCTCTCCATTTACAAAAGCACCCACCTTATCATTAGTACTTGATAAGGTGGTGCCGTTAACATTTAAAAAAGCTGCAAAGGACATGGTATATTGATACTGACTCTCATTAACCTGCCAATTTGGTGCTTGCCCAAATGCACTAGTATGTAATAGGATTAAAGCTAAAATATTATAAAAATATGTCTTCATTTCTATTTTTAACTAGTTCTTAATAATTTTATTAATTACAAAATCTTCATCTGTTATAAAGTGCATTAAATATATACCACTGCTAATTTCAGGCTGAACAGAAATAGTATTTAAACCCTCTGATACTTTAAAGTTTTTGTTATAAACTAACTGACCTGTTACAGAATATATCTTTACAACAGCTGTTTGGCTTTTGTTTGCCTTAATTGAAAAAGAAAAAGCATCACTAAACGGATTTGGATATAAACCCATATCGGTATTATTTTCTCTTAAATCTATTGGATTATCAAAAGTTCCAAGTATGGCATCTTTGCTGAAATTAATTTTTTTGCTAGTAGGCTTTATCTCAGAATCATTTTTTACATAAAATTCTAATTCTTCGTTACCTTCACCATAAACGGTTATAAAGCTTAATTCTTTATTACCATAAACAGCCTTTTTAGATTTACCTTTTAATGTGTGCTCTAAATCATAAACTAACAATTCATTATATCCATCAGGAAGTAAAACAATGGCATTCATATTGTTTGCATATTTTGTAAACTCTGAAGCTATTTTTTCTTGCTTGAATTCAACTGTGTTTTGGTTTGCGTTTTTATTTAAATTTCCAAAGTTTTTAGGATATTGAAGTTCTTGACCCAAACCAGACTTTAGCATATAGCCTTTGCTATCCTCTAAATAACTTAAAGACCCAATCCAACCATTAAATTCATCATAAATAGCAAATAAATTTTGCGATTTAATAACATCTCCCGGTGTTGCTTGGTACAACGACATGGCTTCGTTTATAGCCATATTAGCTGGCAAAGTATAAGGTAACCAGTTCCAATCTAATGTTACAGGAAAATTCCAAGTATTAATATTTACTGGTGTTCCTTTTATTTTTAATGATTGTTGGTTGTTTAAAAAGACCTTATACATTTTATTAACCGATAGACCTCCTTGTACGCTAACGGTACCACTCCAACCAAAACCATCTGTATAGGTTTCTAGCTGTGAAGGCACATTACTTAATATCCTATCATCCGTTGCTAAAACCATATTACTGGTTAGTGTATTAATATCGTTAAAATTATCATCGGCCACGTTAAATGAAACCCAAGTCCATCCCCTATTGAAAAGCAAATCTTGCTCTACAGCGCTGGTGTTTTCAAAAAGTATCGGGTTTATTAAATTTCCTTGAATATCATTCGATATAAATGGTATTGAAAGTGCACCATCAATAGTAGACTGTAATACTTTACCTTTAGTAGCATCCCAAATTCTAAAATCTAAAGCTTCGCCACTTGGATTATTACTGTAAATGGTTAAAAATATATAGTGTTGTTGGTACGATGCATTATATACCAAATTCGCTACACCTCGTACCTCATCATTATAAAACACACCAATTCTATCATATATATCATCAGAAAAGATACCATCAACTTTAATTCTACCTACAATATTAGAACTGTATGCATAGTCATTAGCGTTTACAACCCAATTAGGTTCTTTTTCTAATACTCTTAAAGTAATTGGTAGTTTTTGATTAAAACCATAATCAGTTTCCAAAAACAAGGTTTCATTATAAATACCTGCTGGCAACTCATTATCAATAGAAACCGTTATTATCTTTTTACTATCTGGTGATAAAGAACCTGAACTGCTACTTAATTGCATCCAGCTAGGTAAATTGGTAATGGCAAAGGGTTGTGAAGTCCCTCCACTATTTATTAATGTAATTTCAAAAGTTTGTGCATCACCATTATATTTAACTAGGTCTACAACCTCTGTAAAACCATCTACAAACCAGCTTACTTCATTTTTTTGTACATAAGCCGTCCATGTTATAGGCGATTCTTGTTGGTTATTTGCCGAATCAAACATTCCGGAAACCGTAATATCTAAAATTTGACCTTCTAAAACAGCCCAATCGGAGATAACAGGATCTATAATCATATCGTCTTGATTAATCACATGATTAACTTGAAAATTAATTAAGGCTCTGGCAGGCTTAATAGCAGGTGCATCGTTTGTATAACTTACCGTACCATTAACTAATTTGGCATCACTTGGCAAATTATCAGGCCCTGTTGATGCATGAAAATAACGCGGTCCATTTCCATTGGTTGGATCAGGTTCATTCATGGTTGCATAGAGCATAAGACCTGTACTTTGGTTGTTTACCTCGTTAAAACGATCTCTACTAATTTGGTCTAGGTTTCTAACACTATTCCATAACCTAAATTCATCAATTTTTCCAGTAAAATGCCTGTCAAAGGTTTCAATATTAGCTAAATCAATATGGCCTCTGGCTCCTAACCAAACTTTATTGCCCGAAAAACCACCTATAGCGCTTACCGGATTAGAGCTTACTTGTTTGGCATCTACATAGGTTCTTAAAAGCCCAGATCTATTAAGTAACAAGGCTACATGATGCCAACTATTATCGGCAACACTTTTTGTAGTAAGTTGATACGATACGCCTTCACTTTCAAAGGTTAAGTTACCCGTATTATTCATATTAATAGCCCATTTATTAGTTAATCCATTGGATTGAACAGGGTCTGTACCATCGCCTTTTCCGTTAGAAAATACGGTAGCTTCTTGTGCCAAATTGGTTTTTAACCAAAAGGAAATAGTAGCATCCATTGCTTTAGTGAGTTGCACAGAACCTACATTATCTAATTCCAGATAATGATTGTTTGCAAACTCATAAGAGGTACCCTTTGGTTTTATATCCCAGTTGGTATTTACACTAGCATGTTTATACGACGCTAAATCATAAGCAATATTGCCACGACCTTCATCCATAGGCCAATAGCCTAAAAGATTAGCTTCATTACCAATAATTTTAGTATAAATATTGGCATAAGCATTGGCTAGCGTTAAGCTCTTACTCCACAATCTCAAATCATGAATGTTACCCACAAAGGTATTGCCTCCAATAATTAAAGCATTGCTATTGGTAAATTGTATCGTATTCAATCCTGTTTCACCGCCAATTTCTTTATCATCCGCGTAAATACTTAAACTTCCTGTATCATTATTAAAGGTGATGGTATAATGATGAAACAAGTTGTCTGAAGCTATAGGACCCGTAGCGGTAAGACCTCCTAATGTGGCTGCCATTTCTCCATTTACTATACCAATATTTAAACCTTCTTGTTGCGAAAAAATGGTGGCATTTGAAGCTACCGTAGCGTTTTTCATCCAGAATTCTAACGAGAAATCTCCTGTTACAATTCTTGGTTTCTCAATACTTACGGTATTATTTGCGCCTTCAAAATACAAAGACACGTTATTGTTTATAGGTAATTGGTTGGTAGCTCCTGTAATTTCTATTTTACTACCTGCCGAGTTGAAGAAAATATCTTCATTAAAGCTAACTCTTAAATCTTCACCAGCACCTAATATGCCATCTGTAGGTAAAGGCGTTCCAAAACGCACAGGCGCATTTAAATCTACCCTTCCTGTTATAACTTCAGATACAAACTGCGTACCATTGGTACAGGTACTTCTTGCTCGTAATTGATAATTACCATCTGGTAAGCTTAAACCAACAATATCAAAAGCAAACGATGGTTTATCGGTATTATCTATTAATGTAATAGCTTGTTCACCAGCAGTATCTGCAGCATCAAACTCTTCTTGACTTCCGTAATAGGTTTGTAACTTTGTCCAGGTAGATGAAGAGGCTAAACGGTACTCCAAATCAATTTTCTTGAAACTATTAAACGCCACATTAAACCCTGTTATCTCTACAGGTAATTTATTTATGGTACCATCTGTATTAAAGGCAGCACGGTTATTAAACACCCAATTATCTAAAGGTGCTTTTAATGCTACCTCTGTACAAGAAGGTGCAAACTTTGCGGTAACAAATACATCTGAATAAACATTAGCATCACACCTAGATTCTAATACTACTCTAATATTCTCATAATCATAAACATCGGATACAGATTTACCCAAGGTCATTTTATAAGGCACAGACTGTCCATAAGGCACAAATACCACCGTACCATTTTGTTCTATGTTTATTAGCGCATTATCCGGATTGGTTAAATTATCTACATATAAGGTAAAATATTGATCTGTTTCAGAAGCACTGTTGTTTTTAATAATTAAATCAAACTCAGCCTTACTGCTTTCTGGCACATTACTAACGCTAGCAACAGTAACCAGTATTTCTGGCACCTCGGCACGTTGTGTGGCAAAACTTAGTTCTTCTTGTTCTTCTACTGGTAGTGCTTCAATTTGAGTGGCTTGCGCATCATAATCTGCATGGTTATAAAACACAGAGCGCTCTGCACCTTCATAAGGGCATGAGGTTACACCACCTATGGTGCTAAAAATAGGCCCATTTCCATCATACAAATTAACCACATCTACACTTAAGGAATTGGCCTTATCATTGTCTTTTAACGTATAGCTTATAGTAGTGGTGCTTGTGGTTTCTTCTTTAATACTTTGCGTAGAAGTATAATCAGAAAAAGATTTCACTGTAAATTCAAAGCCAGTTTCATTCACACTAGCTCCCATTTGAGCTGCAACTTCAGTAGCGATATTTAAATTAATAGTTTTAGACCTGCCTGCTACAATTGAAGTTTCAACACTTCTTGTAAATTCACCTACACCGGCATCAAAAGAAATATTAGAATCAAAATTAGTATCTAATTCATTTTTAATGTTATTCGATTCGACAATCCTGTTTTCCAAAATTGATTTTCCACCTAATGTTAAATTTCCATCATTAATAATTGTAATAAGCTCATTATTATAGTTGTTAATAATATCTATTAAGCTCGACTTATAAGTCTCTCTGTCATTTTTTACCAAATATTTACTACGCTCATTTTCTAAAATAATCTCGCGCCATAATCTAATAGATTCCGTATAATAAGATTGCTCTTGAATACCATCTGCATTTGGATCATAATTAGCAAGAATAGATTCGTAAGTCGGAATCAAAGATTCTAAAATATACTTTTGGGAAAACACAAAGAAAGTATCTGAAGGCTCTTCACTAAAGTAAAAAGCTTTTGCTGGGTATACGTAAACTGTATCACCACTACTATTCATTAAGGGCAAATAGTCGCTTTCGCTTATGCCGGCCTTTAGTGTACTGGAAGCCTGAATATCATTATATGAACCATAAGAGTAGTTTTTAGATTGCCCTATGTACAAATCACCGTCTGCACCTACATACAAAGGATCATCACTGGTAGAAATGGTTTGGTTAAACGTATATGTTTTTGTTAAATCTCTACCGGTTGAGGAAGTGGTAGATACCTCAATTCCATATTCTAAACTATTTTGTAATTTAGTTTCTGTAATTGGTCCTGCTAAACCACCTCCTACTTTAATTTCTACACCCAACATTAATTTATTTGTACCACCTGCTCCTGTTTTATTATCATTCGAAAGTTCAGTGGTAAAGCTCACACTCTGCCCACTTTCAATGGATGCAAAGCTATTGGAACCTGGAGGGTCTCGTAAAATAATATCGGGAGTATCTGGTGCTGTAAGAAAATTACTACTTCCATCTGATTCACCACCCAAAACAATCCCCTCATTAGCATACTCATTTTCTACAGCGTATGCAATATTATTTAAAACATATTGAATAGTTAGGGTGTTTGTAAACGGAGGCGCAATATTTGTGGGTCCTGCTTTATATTTATAATTAATAATACTGGCATCACTTGCATCTCGCTCAACGAGTTCAGAATCTGGTAGTGCCATATTATTGGTAATATTAAGCAATCCATCCGTTACAGGAACAATATCCTCTTTAGGGGTTTGCGCGTCATAATTGGTATATTTTTCGAAACTTCTTAATACTATTTCATAATCACCAAACTGATTATATACTGGATAGTTAAACTGTTCGGTACTAAACATTTGGCCATCAACTTCAATTTCTATTTCTGATGACTGACTTAGAACGCGCAGAACTGGTGTGCTTCTGTAAGTAAAACTTTTCTCATAGTTGTAAGGTTCTCCGGTTTCTACAGTCCCATCGGGGTATTCAAACTCAGGGTAGGTTACATCATTAACTTCAGAAAAAACCAAGTCTAAATCAGAATCTAATAGTTCTATATTATCATTATTTTGTGCTATTTTAAGACCTTTTGTTTGTGATAATTGGTATTTAAGTGGCATTACGTCCACTCTATATTCTCCAGTTTCACTATGTGTTAAAAAATTAAACTCTGTAGATTCAAGACTTACATTACTTCCAGGAGTAATGTAACCCAATGTAATATTTGCAACGCCAATATTGTTTATAGAGCTTATTGTAAGGGTTTCTGGGGTATCGTTATTATCTATGTATTTTTTAAACAAGCCATTGTGCCCAAAACCTATGGGCTTTTGAGCCTCAACAGTACCTCCAACCACACGACCTACAACAGTTACTCGAGTTTTATCTATAAAAACAACTTGGTTTTCGCTGTCTTGAAAAAATTCTACAAAGTTATTATCCGGATTTGTAGAAGCTTCTGGGTATCTGCCATTATACTCAAACACATGGCCGTCTTTTTTAACGGTAATATAATGGTTACCTATGGGTACATTAATACTAAAGCTACCATATCCATCGGTTTCTACCGGGATATTATTTTGGTCTAAAACAATTTGCCCATCAATATACACATTGGCACCTTCTAGGTAAATAGGGGCATATTCTTTAAAAACATCATCCTCTTTAATATCCACTGTCGCGTTATCATCTAACCAATATTCGCCCTTGGCATACGATTTACCTGAAACAGCATCTAGGTACGTATTATATCCATCTTGGGTAATACCTTGTACATTAACATTAGGTACAGAAGCCACCTTTGGTAAAAAAACGCCTCGGGTATCGTACAGCACTTTACCTTTAAAAATAAACGACGATTTATCTTTAAAATTAACATCATTAACTACGGTAGAGCCCTCTCCTAAATACACAATTTTTTGGCTAGGCTCAAATTTATGTAAGCCATACGATGGTGTTATGGTAAAAGATTCGCCTGTACCAGAATATGGAATCGCAGATATTTCGTAATTTCCATTTGCATCGGTAACTCCTAGCACACCCAATTGGCTTGCCGTTGGTATATTGCCTGCGCCAGAAACCCATAGCACGTTATTAGTACCAGATGTATTTACCAAAGCGCCATGGTTTTTATTATAATTAAACCCGTTTCTGGAATAATCGTAAGCAAAATTACCCAAACCTTCTTCGGCTCTTATATACGATACCAACCTAGAATCGTTACCACTTATGTAGCGCTTATAATCGGTTCTTATTTTTGCATTTGATAACGCTGCTTTCCAGATTCTAATTTCATCAAAAAAAGCATTTCCGTTACCACCTATAAGTACAGTATTCCATAAGTCTAGGTTAACATTGGTAACTAAATCTATTGTTTTAGTAGGTAAAACTACACCAAAGGTTTCATAGAGTTTGGTTATTACACCATTTTGATTAGCTCCTTCAATTTTTTTAACTAAAGTTTCATAAGCAGCATCCATTTGGCGGCCATTAATAAATAATTTGGGCACAGCACCATTTTCTAGTACTACCGAAATATGGATATAATTGGAGCTAAAATTAGATATGGCTACCAACTCATCATCACCGCGTGCATTTATGACTCCTGTAGGATAAAAATCTTTAATACTAAAAACAGCATCATCTACTGTTACCTCTATACTGTTTGAAGCCTCTAAATGTTCTACCAAAACTGTTTTTAAATTACCTTCATTTTTTAATGTAAAGGCACTAAATGCCGTATTTGGATTTTCGGGTTTTATCCAAGCTTGCAATGTTGCGGCTTTATCTATTGGTTTATTTAAACGTAATATATCTAAAGAACCCCCACTTTTAATATTAATTGCTGCACCTAAATTAACATTAGCACCATCAGCATTAGCTGTTACTGTAACATCGGGCACAGGGCTACCACCATCATAATTTACATTACCCGTAACTACTGCTGTTGGGCTTCTAAACCCAACGCCTGTAATGTATTTTTGCAAATACGCATCGCCATCTACACCAACGGCTTCAACCTTATATTCATAAAGGGTACCACCATCTACATACTTATCTTCGTATTCTGTTACATCTTTAGATACCGATGCTAATTTTACCCAATTAATTAAGTTTGAAGCGCTCGAATACTCGCGCCTACTAATTTCAATACGGCTTATAATATCGTAATTAGAGCGTAAAACCCATTTTAATAATATTTTATCGCCAAAAAAGCCTTTTGAAATATCAAACGACTCCTCTTCTTCTGAAAACGTATCGTATAGGTATAAAATATCCCATGGAAAACGAATATAGGCGTAATCATTACCTATAAAATTAGCATCTTTAGCAGGTGCTACAAAGGGTAAACCCACTTGTATGGTATAGGTACTCCTATCTGCAGGATCTGTTTTTTGGTCCGTTAGGGCTCCTGTAAATAGAATAGGCCCTTTATTATTTTGCGCCCAAAGCCCATTGGCCAGTAGGCCAAAGGCTATAAGTAGTAATATTTTTTTCATAATAACCATTTTATTATAGTTTTATTAAATAATTAACACCATAGTTTATGGGTCTGGATTCTGATCCTTTAGGATTTATAGAACCAGTAATAGGGTGAGTGTGACCGCCTGCAATAGAGGATGGTTTATCATCAGATCCGTCATTATTTGCTGCGGTAGTGGCTTCATAATAAGCGTCACCACCATCAGCATTACTGCTAAGATTGACAGTACCAATACCAGCATATGTTGTAGCCCTATCTTTAATTAAATTAGTAGTATGATTATGCGATCCTGCACTGCTAGTACTTAAAGTAAACTGATGGTCATGAAATAGATTATCATCCTGTTGTCTTGTGTTAAGGTCTGGCCCAAAGTTATTTGAGTAGCCACTTACTGTATTTGCACCAGCTCCCCTTAAAAAAAAACCTCTCAAATCTGGTGCAAAATTACTTCCTAAAAGGGCTTTTAATGCAGTAGCATTTGCAGGCAAAGCATCGCCATTACATAAAGCCCAGCCATTGGGCACTACACTTCCTGCAAAAGACATAATAGCTCCTGTAGGCACGCCATTATTTGCCGATATAGCGTATGGTACGTGTGGTAATAAAGATTCAGAAATTATCAAGGAGCCTCTTGTTATTCTTAGACTTACGGGATTATTTGAAAATTGCGCATTATTACCAGAACCTGGGTCTATAATGGTTGAAAAAACGCCAAAACCATCTGTTACTACAGATTTAGTAATAGAGGTACCAACTGCTGTTTCACCCGAGTTGGTGGTATAATAAAATGTAAAAGTTAAGTCTATTGTTTTGTTTTGTATAGCGGTATTATTTTCATCCCGCACAATACCCTGTGCAGCTATGCCTGCAGAAGTAAATTGTGCTTGTGCAAAAGTTGCAATCGTTAAACATACAAATAATAGGGTTAGGCAAAATTGTTTTGTTTTCATCTTAAATATTTTTAAAAAATTAATTGGTTCATGTTTTATGTTTTGTGCCCACAGCGCTTTGGCTAGTAAGCCAAAGGCTATAAATAGTTGTGTTTTTTTTGTAATAGCCCTTGTATTATAGTTTTATTATATAATTAACACCATAGTTTACGGGTCTGGATTCTCCTCCTACAGGAGTTAGAGAACCACTAATAGTGTGAGTATGAGCTACTGCCACAGAGGATGGTTTATCATCTGATCCGTCATTATTTGCTACGGTAGTAGCTAGATAATAGGGGAAACCACCATCTTCATTGGTGCTAAGTTGGTCTAGACCATTAGGAGAATATGTCGTAAATCTATCCTTAATTAAATTAGTAGTATGAGAATGCGATCCTGAATCACTAGCCTCTAAAGAAAAATCATGGTTATGACGTAGCATATCATCCTGTTGTCTTGTGTTAATAGAGTTGGGCCCTGCGTGACCTTCGAAACTTGTGAAGCCAGCTACTGTATTTTTACCAACTCCCCTTAAAAAAAAACCTCTCAAATCTGGTGCATTATTACTTGCTAAAAGGGCTTTTAATTCAGTAGCATTTGCAGGCAACGCAGCGCCATTACATAAAGCCCAGCCATTGGGCGCTACACTTCCTGCAAAAGGCATAATAAAACCTGTTGGTACGCCATTATTTGCTGCTATAGCGTATGGTACGTTTTGCAATAAAGATTCAGAAATTATAAAAGAGCCTTTTGTTATTCTGAGACTTACGGGATTATTTGAAAATTGCAGACTGTTACCAGTACCTGGGTCTATAATGCTTGAAAAAACGCCAAAACCATCTGTTACCACAGATTTAGTAATAGGGGTACCAACGGCTGTTTCAACCGAGTTTGTGGTATAATAAAATGTAAAAGTTAAGTCTATTGTTCTGTTTTGTATGGCGGTATTATTTTCATCCCGCACAATACCTTGTACAGCTATACCTGCAGAGGTAAATTGTGCTTGTGCAAAAGTTGCAATGGATAAGCATACAAATAATAGGATTAGGCAAAATTGTTTTGTTTTCATCTTAAATATTTTAAAAAAAATTAATTGGTTCATGATATATGGTAGCAAAAATATGCCGCCTTTTTATAAAAAAACCCCATTTGTGAGTGACAAAAAAGTGACATTTTACTAAAATTCATCGATGTAAGGGTGTTTTTTGAGACCAACTACTTTAAGATGTATTACATAAAAAAAGCCTTTTTAAACGCCTTAAAATATGGTATGATATTTACACTTTAAGTTATATGTAAGTAGTAAAAATGATTTGATGGGTGGTAAAAAAACTAGCAGAACTTTTAGTTTTTAAAATAAAAGTGATACTGTTTTAAAACGCTAAATGGATACAAAAAAAGGAAAGCTAAACAGTAACTTTAAAATGTGCGTTGATTATTTTATAATAAAACAACATAAGGATACATATAATGATTGTTAAAACCAGAGCCAACAAAAAGTTTTTATATGGCTAATACGTATGTTTTAAATGAATTAATACCATTTATGCTAAGTTTACGCATAACCCTGCTGCGAGTTTGCCTAACACTGTTAATGTTTACACCTAATAAACCAGAAATTTCATTATCGGGAAGATTTAGTAGTGTAAAACAGAATAATAGCGTTTCAGATTTGGTTAAATTAGCATGTATTTCTTTTAAACGAATTAAATAACCTGGGTAACTTTTAGTAAACAGATTTTTAAAATCATCTAACTGTTTCGTAGTATACATTTTACTGATAGTTAAATTTGCATTTAAAGATTCTTTTAGCATGGATTTAACAAAGCCATCCAGTTTTTGCTTCGATTTATTTAATTGGCCCTGTAAATCTGTTTTTTCTTCTTGAATTTTAACTATTTTTAATTTTTCCTTTTTAATATAAAGAACAACAATTATGCCTAATAAAGACATTACTATAATACCTGCAAGTAGAATTATGATATATTTTTGAATCTGTTGTTTGTGTTGTTCCTGTAATTGCTTAGCTTTTAATAAATCGACTTTACGAATGTTTAACTCAATTGAGGTTTCTGCATCAAAACCTGAAACGGTAGCAAATTCTGTATTTAATTTATTGTTTACATAACTAGCAGAATCTGCGTAGATTAATGTTTTTTTTGCGTTTCCTTTTGCAGCGTACCATTTGCTTAATTGTTTGTAAACAGGCTCCATTCTGCGTAAATCGTTTATCTTACGTGCATTGGCCAATGCCTGAAACAAGAGGGTTTCTGCTTTGGCATTATTACCCAATTGAAGATAGATATCTGACAATAATACCAAGGCATTTGAGGCATTACCATAGCTATTTACACTTAAACACATCTCCGCATCTTCTCGTATTAAAGGGAGTGCAGCTTGTAACTCACCTTGTTTGTATAAAATTTCGCCACTATTACCATTAACGACTTTAAGCATTACAGAATCTTTAGTGACAATGGCCTTTTCTTTAGCGATTTTGTAGTAATAATAGGCTGAATCTAAAACACCTAGTTTGCTATAGACTAGACCCAAATTATTGAATGATAGCGCCTTTTCTGAATTAAATTTCGTGTTTATGGCTTCTTTAAAAAAAAATTTGCTCATGTTAAAGCGTTGTTTCTTATAAGCATAGCCCCCTAAGACAAATGCTATATCATATTCAATTTCTGGGTCTGAAATGCCATTTCTAAGCAGGTAACGCGCATAAAATAGCTGGTATATGCCTTCACTAAATTTATCAGAATTCATTAAAGCTAAACCTAAGAGACACTTAAATTGTACTTGCATGGGTTTGTTATTAGCTTCGGTAATGCTATCTAACTCTAATAATCGTTGTATCCTAAATTCGGGCGTTAGGTTTGATAGGTTGTATTTTAGATTAAGTAGTTCCATTTCTAGAGCTAAATCGGAATCACCTTGCTGCTTTGCAAATAACTGAATGGTGTTTAATAAAGCGACTATTTTATCCTTATCATAGTTTGTAATACTTACAAAATTAATACCCTTTAACTTGTTTCTGCGTTCTTTTGCACTTAGATTTAGTAAGGCACCATTATTTGGAATACCTAGTTGTGCTCTAAGAGAAAGGTTTTTAAACCCTGATAAACTATCGGCGTTTATAGTGGTTTGTGCTTGTAATAAATTAGCCGCCAGGGCTATAATTAAAACCTTAGTACCTTTTTTTAAAATACCGCTTATTTTACTAATCGCTATATTCATTTAAAACTTAACTTTTTTAAGCTTTTCGCGTTATTTGTATTTAATGAAGATTGCCTTAAAAAAATATAGATATAAAATATTAGGATTAGACACCTTTAAATCTATATTAAGCTAACTACATTAAACGTATTAACTTTACATTACTTAAGGAGTAAAACTATCAAATAGCACTTTAGAGAAATATAGAATTTCGCTGAAAAAACATTAACAATAGACGGATGGTATGTAGCGATAGTTTATATATACTAATATATCGACAAACTGTAAAAGCTTATAATTGGTTTGGTGGTTTAGTTTGGGAAAACAGAACTTAGTTACATGGTTATTAGAGGAATTTAAAACTATTTATTTAAAGTAATTTAATAGACCACTTAATAAGTTTATTTGAGTTTTGGATAGTTTGTAACTCGTTACACATAGCACAAACCTTATATTATATAGATGTTATAAATAACTCTTTACTAAGAATTAAGAATAAAAATGCTGGTTTAGTACTTAAAATTTTAAAAATCTCAAGACTTATTTCTTTATATATAGCTTCTTGTTTAGGCTCATCAATTTTATTAATTTAAAATAAGAGTTTATAAATGGTTGCATAAATTGAGATAATGCGCTTGTTAACACTACTTAAATAGAAGGATACCAAAAGCTAATTTATTAATTCTTAAAACCTCATTTACTAGAAAACGGTGTTAAAATTTTTGGTAAAAATAAATTTAGGACTATAAATAAAATGTGGCATCCAAATACTTTTAGGCAAATAGAAGAAAATGAAATAATCACTTTGGCTTAGAAATCAAGAATAACAATTAAAACAACAAAACCAAACTTAAGTCTTTACATTCCCCACCGATTGGGATTAAACTGTTAAGTTTAGTATTGTTTTTATTAGTGAAGTAAAAAAAATAATTATTAAAAAAAACCAAGACTTAAGTAGGTTTAGTCTTGGTAGATTTGGGGTTTTATAACTAACTAAATTATGATAGATTTGGGTTATCTAATTCGATGTATCAAATATAAAACTATTTTTCATTAAATAAGATTAAATGCAAATAAAATCGATGAAATACATATTATTTTAACATTTTTATAAAAATCTTTAAAATAACATGAAACAAAATTAATGAGGTCTCTATTCTTATTAGTTTATATTAAGTTGTTTTTTTAAGAGTTATGATCTTATTTTTTTAATATGTTTAATTAGGAGTTTTATACTATTTAACTTGTTTTTGTTTAAAAAAAGAAGCTTCTTAAATTAAGATTAGAAAAATTTAACTCCAAATATTTATAATTATATAATAAATAAAAGATAATTGACAATCATTATTTTTTGTATTTTAATTAAATATTACAATCCCTGACTCAGGATAGATAAACAATTTGAAAAAATAAAATAATATGAAAACATTAGGGTTAATAGGTGGAATTAGTTGGGTATCAACAATAGATTATTACACACAAATAAATCAAGGAATAAATGATAAATTAGGTAAACTTAATTATGCAGAATGTATAATATATTCATTCAATTTTCAGAATATTAAGGATAATAATGATACAAATAATTGGGAATCCACTCTTAAAATGGTAGTAGCTGCTGCTAAAAATTTAGAAAATAGTGGCGCTAAAGGTATTGTTCTTTGTGCAAATACTATGCATATAATAGCTGATAGATTAGAAAAAGAAATAAATATTCCTTTAATCCATATAGCTACTTCTACTGCTATTGAGATTAAAAAAAATGGATTAAAAAAAATTGGCCTTCTAGGAACAAAATTTACTATGGAATACGATTTTTTTAAATCAAAGTTAATTGAATTTGGAATTGATATCATAATTCCTCAGAATCTATCGGATAAAGAATTTATAAATAATACCATTTTTGATGAGTTAGCCAAGGGTATAATTAAAAGAGAATCTAAAGAACGTTTTTTATCAATAATAGAACAATTAAAAATTGATGGTGCCCAGGGTATTATAGCTGGTTGTACTGAAATACCATTAATTATTAATGAAAATGATATTGATATACCTTTTTTTAACACAACCCAAATACATTCGAAGGCCGCAGTTGAATTTGCGCTACAAGAATAAAAAATTTGATTATCAGTTTATAACTTATATTGTATGTAAGAACATATTTTTACAATAATCTTACCAAAAAATATTTAAAATTTGTTAAGGATAATTTTTCCTGATGTATTAAAACTTACTAATCCAAATTGAGATAATTCATCAACAAAATTAAAAATTTGATTAGTATTACCTCTTTTCAACAAAAATATAATTACTACTAACTTCAATAATTTTTGCTTTATGATTATCAATTATAAGTTGAACACTTTCATGATTGATATAATAATTATAAGAGATTTTGAAAAAAGCTAATTCTTTATAAATTGATTCTTTTTCATTGAATATAATTAGTTAATCATCTGATTCATTAATTAAATTCTTCTAGTTATTAATTTTAACTGTTTTTTTCAACCGAAAATGAGACACCTTGTTTTTATTAACTAAATAATTTAAAAGATTTGCAGTATTAAATTGACTAAAGAAATAAAAAAAGGATAAATCTCTTTTTACAATCTATTAAGTTATTTTCGAAATAGGTTTTAAACTTTTTTAGTGAGATTTAGAAAATTTATTTCTATTATTCATATCATATTGTATTTAAAAACATGATTAAAACCCATACCGCTGTGGACCTCCTCTGCGTATCTCTTCACTAGCAAATCCTTCAAACTTCTCAAAGTTTTTTCTAAATGCATTTGATAACTCAAAGGCTGTTTTATAGTAAGCTTCGTCGTTATTCCATGTCGTTCTAGGGCTTAATAATTCAGTTGGAACACCAGGGCAAGATCTAGGTTGTGCAACACCAAAAACTGAATGTATATGATAATTTTCGTATGTGTAATCCTTTAAATCTCCAGTTAATACAGCATTAATCATTGCTCTTGTAAATTTCAAAGGCATTCGTTTACCAACACCATATTTGCCACCTGACCATCCTGTGTTTACTAACCATACATTTACGCCTGCTTCCTTCATTTTTTCACTTAACATTTGAGCATATCTCCCTGGATGTAAAGGCATAAAAGGTGCTCCAAAACATGCAGAAAAACTTGGTATAGGTTCTGTTACTCCCGCTTCAGTTCCTGCAACTTTTGCAGTATAACCAGATATAAAATGATATGCTGCTTGTGCTGGAGTTAATTTAGATATTGGAGGCAAAACTCCAAAGGCATCAGCGGTTAAAAAAAAAATATTTTTTGGGTTTTTTCCAATAGAAGGTTGTTTTATATTATCTATATGATAAATAGGATAACTAACTCGCGTATTTTCTGTGATAGATGTATCCGAAAAATCGATAATACCTCTACTATTAATTACCACATTTTCTAAAAGAGCACCGTTTTTAATGGCTGCGTAAATTTCTGGCTCCTTTTCTTTAGATAAGTCAATTACTTTTGCATAACACCCCCCCTCAAAATTAAAAATAGTATTTTCAGAAGTCCACCCATGCTCATCATCGCCAATTAAACTTCTATTTGAATCTGTCGATAGCGTTGTCTTGCCTGTTCCTGATAGCCCAAAAAAAATAGCTGTATCTCCTGCTTCACCCACATTTGCAGAACAATGCATTGGTAACGTGTTTTTGTAAATAGGAAGAATAAAATTTAAGACAGAAAAAATGCCTTTTTTAATTTCACCTGTATATCCTGTACCACCTATTAAAGCTATTTTTTTACTAAAATTTAAGATTGTAAAATTATGTTGTCGAGTACCATCCATTTCTGGATTTGCAATAAAGCCAGGTGCATTAATTACAGTCCATTCTGGATAAAAAGTCTCCAATTCTTTTTCTGTTGGACGTAAAAACATATTATAAGCAAACATGTTGCTCCAAGGATATTCATTTACAACTCTAATATTTAGTTTGTAATGTTCATCTGCACAAGCATAACTATCTCTTACAAAAATTTCTTTTTTCGATAAATAATCTGTTACTCTATTATACAATGCATCAAATTTTTCTGTATCAAAAGGAATATTGATATTACTCCACCAAACTTCATCCTTTGTAAGGTTGTCTTTTACAATAAAACGGTCTTTTGGAGAACGACCTGTAAACTCTCCTGTATTCACAGCAATTGCTCCTAAATGAGATACTTTTCCTTGATATCTTGCAATAATTTCATTATGTAATTGTTCTGATGATAGTTGGTAGTTAATTTTTGAGTTTTTAATACCCAAATAATCTAAAGCGATAGTTATAACTTTTGTGTTATACATTAATTTTTATTTTTTGATTAATTTTTTTGTAGTTGAGAATGTATCTGACTGTATCTTTATTAAATAAATCCCAGGAATAAGATTAGAGATATTTAAAATGCGGTTTTCAATTATTTTTTTGACTATCTCCTCTCCGAATATATTGAAAACAGAAACTGAAATTGGAGTATTTAGTTTTGTACTAAATTTCACAAAATTTGAAGATGTTGGATTTGGATAAATATTAAATGATTTTGATGTTAGATAATCTTGATTAGAAAGTGTGCTGTTTAAAATAAATTGCAAGGCATCATTTGCCATTAACTGTGCGTCATGACCAATACCAGTAATTTCATGTTTTTCCCAATTAAAAGGGACACTCATACTTAATGACGTTGTTTGACTTGTGTTAAAAAAATATCTTCCCCTAGCCAAACGATACAATCCCTGCTGAGTATCAACAACAATATTGTGCCTTAATCCTGCTGAATTAGGATCGATGTCATCTAACCCTAAGTGAACAATAAGCTTTTTGGAAAATGCGTCGGTTAAAGTCTCGTTTAATAATTGTCCTTCATTTAATCCATAAGGAAAATTATAAGTGTATTCAGGCACCGTATACCAGCCAGAATTTGAACAAACTGCAATATACAATTTGCTATTAGGTAGGTATTCAACAAATCGATGTAAAAATTGTGCACCTCCTGAATGCCCCCATGCATTATATACTTCTTGAATGCTTGAGACATCAGCTTTAATATATTCAAAAAGAGGGTCAATTATAGAAAAAGTCCATTCATTTATAGGATTATAAGTGGCTAAACTTGGATTATCTCCATCATCAAAAATGTTTCCTGACTGGTATTGATCTCCTGTTGGATAATATGTATCTGAAAATTCAGGAGCAAATACCATAAAACCATTAGCATCTGCCATAGAAATCCAAAAATCTCTATAATCGGCTCCATTTCTACTAGCACCATGAAAGGAAAATAAAATAGGCATAGTATTTATATCTCCTGTTGGAATATGATAAAAGACTTCAACAGGTTTTGTATTTAAAGGAGCTGTTGGAATATAAGTAAATGAACCTGTAGTATTTGGTCTTAATATTTGTCCAAAACACAAAGTAAAATTAATTATAAAAACAAAGATTATTAACTTTCTATGCATCTAGAAAACAATCTGCATAACAAATTCTCCAATAGTTTGATTGCTAGCATTTGAATAGTCAATGCTTGAAATGGAAGCTTGCATTTTCAAATTGTTATTATTAAAATATTTTGTGAGTCCAAATGTAAAACTATTTGAATCTTGCATTAAAGAGTTTAAATTAGCTTTATATTCTGGCTTAGAACTTTCATATCTAAAATCAAAACTTAGTCCTTTTGCAGTTACATAACCAGCCTGAAAATTATAACTATCTCCTATTAATAAATACTCACTAATTTGTTGAGGTGCCAATATCTGTGTTGCAGTGGCATCAATAAAGGTTGTATTTAAACCACTTGCGCTTGCATTAGCATATTCTCCTAAAAATGAGAATCCTTGGTATTTCAATAAAAAATCAAGATAAACTTGTGAATAGTCTGGAAGATTATTAAGACCATTAGCATTGTATAACAAAAAATTTCCATGACCTTCGCCGTTAGCATTACTTACCCCTGTATTTTGACTTATTGCTGCACCAATAACAAATTTTAAGCTTTGTTCATGTGCTAAATCGGCACTTAAATTATCATTGCCTTCAGAGAAATAACCAAATGGATACAAGTCTAAACGCCCTCCAATTTTTAATCCTCCTAGATCTGTATCTCTAGAATCAGCACCAAAAGAATTTCTTCCATCTCCAGAGGTTAATGCAGCCATAGGCACTATACCAAATTTGTTACCAAACTTACTTTCCATGAACAGACCAAATTCTCGTCCTGTTCTACTTAATGTTTGACTCAATAAACTACGGTCTGTAAACTGTAATTTATCTTCTCTAAATGTCATCTCTCGATTATTTAGAAAGGTTTGTTTTTGCCCAACAGTTATAGTTATTTTGCTTGTAGGATGATACGCAACCCAAGCATCTAATAATGGCTGTGAAAGACTATAATCCGTCTGAATTAGAAAACTTACCTTTTCTTTTACAGCTGTTCCTGAAATTATTAAATAAGCTCTTTTAGCACTGAATTCATTATCAGATTTTTGCCCTTCAAGTTTACTGTATTTGTATGTGGGTTGGATAAATCCACCAAAATTAAATTGGTAATCCCCTTCGTTAAAGGAAAAATTTAAACCGCTACCAAGGTCAAAACTTGCTTGGTTTTTGTCACTCTCTTGGGCATTTAACAGTATGGTTATACAGAAAAATAGGATTAATAATGACAGTTTTTTCATTTGTTTATTTTTTGTATTGTTAATTTAATAATCTATAAATGGGTAATGTGTCTAATTTTTCGGTTTCTAAAACACCAAAACTCACAAAGCTGTTTGGCGCTTCTGGTTCTAAAAGTTCTATAATTAAATTAGCTCTTTTTTGATTCATTGGAATCTTAAAGGTTCCTTGCGGAAAGCTTAATTTTTCTGAGTTTAAAACCGTTTCAACAGTTTGTAAATTCATTTTTTCATATTTTTCAGAATCTCGCTGATATTCTGAAACCGTAAAACTTTCTACTTCTAATTCAGTGTCTTCGCTTAAAGATTCAATAGTTATACCTAAAATCTTTAGCTTTTCAATAATTTCAGCTTGATTTTTATCAATAACATACGCTTTAGGGCGCTTTCTTACCAGTTCAGGTTTAGATTGTAAGGCGTCTCTTATGGTTATCTCTAAATCAATCAAATCGTTTGTATCTAAATCAATAGTTTGTATACTGCTAGTATAAATTGTTTTGGAACTCGTTACAATCGCATCATTGTTTAGTGAATTTGCTTTGGCTATTTCTTCTTTAACTAAAGCTATATTGTTATAGGCTGTTTCTAAATAATTAATAGCAATTAAAAACGTAACGTTTATGCGTCTTTTAAAAGAAGTTCTACCTATTCCAACACCTCTTATTTCAAATAATGTTGAAATCATATTGTTCAAGGCATAATTAGTGGCGCTTGAACGGGCGTTATTGGACCCTTGATTAAAGTGTATTTCTCCACCATATGTTTGAGTTGTGATGTAGTCGTGTTGTCTTAATCCATTATTTTCAAGAACTTTTCTGGCATTTTCTACAAAAAGCGTATTTGTAAGTGTTCTTAAATTTTCAGGCACATTTAAATTTCCGCTGTATAAAAACATGGCATCATAGGCAGATGTTATCCCGAAAGAGCTCATTCTTGCAAAATCTTTACGGTATGGTCTGTATTCATGAAAATCTAAACCTAATTCAGGATTAAAATCTGTAAACGCTTTCTTAATCACCAGTGTTTCAGACGCCATTAATTTAGTTTGATCTCGGTTTAAATCGAGACCATTGGCGGCGTATCTATCTTGCTTTAAATAGCCATCAATATTCGCCATGGGAATAACGGCTAAGTCTAAACTGTCTAATAAATATGTGTATTTTGAATCATTTAAAAGTTTATTTAACAAGTAGAGAACGCCTTCTGTGCTTGCTGGTTCATCTCCATGTAGCCCACCTTGTATCCAAACTTTAAGTTTTTCATTGGAATTCATATTTGTTAAACGAACCATTGGAATTTGTTTTCCTTTTTGAGATTCGCCAATATATGAAAGCTGAATTTTTTCTGGATGTTGAGCAACTAACATTTCTAAATAAGATGTTAGCTCTTCATAATCTGTAAATCCTTTTTTCTTTTGAAGTGCCGGAGTAATGTCTTCAATAAAATCTGCGTCTGGAAAGAATTTTTCTGTAATCTTTTTTGATTGCGGATTTAATTGACCCAACATACATGTCGTGTAAAAAAATAAAGCTAATATGATAGGTTGTTTAAGCATTATTTAAAATGAAACGGTTAGCATTATTCTTAATAAAGTTTCATCTCCAGGTAATGGATTACCATTGTTATCATTAATTCCAAGGCTACCATCCACATAGGTATAATCTGCCTGAATTTTTGCGCCGTAATTTCTACCCAAATATTTACTTACGCCAAAGGTGTAGTAATTAGGGCGGTTATAAAAAGTGGCGTTATTCAAGAATGAATTCTCATCAGCTTTAAGATGTGTATAACGGCCATCAATGGAGAAACCACTTTTAAAAATATATCCCATTTGAAAGTTAAAAGCTTCTCCAAGCATCATTCTTCCTTTTACATAATTTTCAACATCTTGAACTCCATTAACATCAAAAACAGTTGAGGTTGTTCCATCATTTCTAACTCGTTGTGTAATATCTGTTGGAACTGTGGTTTTAGATTTTACATATTCACCTAAGGCAGAAAATCCGTTATATTTAAATAAGAAGTCTACGCCATATTTTGTATAATCAGGAAGCGATTCTTCATCGTTATCATTTAGGTACAGAATGGTTCCGCTTTCTCTACCTCTTCTACTGCTCATGCCGTTATTATGACTGAAATTTGCCCCAATGACTAATTTAGGAGCATTTTCTCTTACAATGTCTGTTTGTCTGAACTGACCAAAGTTTGTGAATAGACCAAAAGGCAAATAATCTATACGACCACCAACTTTTACACCTCCGTAATCAGCTCTAAAAACATTACCGCCATCTCCATTTGTTAAAACAAAATAAGGTCTTAAATACGATCCGAAACCAGCTTTAAAATTCCCTTGAAGAAATAACCCAAACTCACGAATGGAAGCAAATGCCGAGGTTAGAGGGCTACGTTCTACTAACTGAAGTGATCTAGAGTCCATAAAGAGCTCCCTGTTATCTGTGTAGGTTGAACGTTGACCGAATGTGGCTGTAATTCTATTTGTTATATCGTAAGAAACATAAGCATCCAATAAATAATTGCTTGTGGTAGTAATATCGGCTTCAGAGGTGCCACTTAAATCTACTTGAAAGCGATAATTAAATCTTTGATTTCCTGAATTGCCATCAATTCTTAAACGCAACCGGCGCATCCTAAATCGATTAAACGAACTATTTTCTTCAACATCTGTTTGGTGCTGAGTTTCCATGTAGGGCTGAATGAAACCGCTTAATCTGATTTTATAATCCCCTTCACCTGAAAAATTTAATCCTTCACCAAATCTGTAAGTATCAAGTTTTATTTCTTGAGCATATACAAATGCAAATGATAGTAGTAAGAGACTAACGCTAATGATTTTATGAATCTTCATGCTTTTTATTATTATTATTCAAATACTCCTTTAACTATAATGTTACCGTTGTCCATCATATGTTTGCCGTTGGCAAAGACATCTTTTAAATTCAAATCATCATCAAAACAACATAAATCAGCATCCATTCCAACTTCAATTTTTCCTTTATTTTTTAAACCTAAATTATTTGCAGGATTGGTTGTAATAATCTTAAAGGCCTCTTCAATAGGCATGCCTCCTTTTTTAACAAGCAATCTAACTTCTTCCAGATTTGAGTTAATAGGGGCTTTTCTTATACCAATGGCATTTCCTTGGTTATCAAATTTTGTTAAACCCGCATGACCGTCGGTACTAAAAGTTATGTTGTCAATATTAGCACCTTGTTCTAAAGCATACAAGACAGACTTATAAGGGTCAGTATATTTTGAAGCCCCTGTGGTTATATCAATCATACCACCAAGCTTGGCAAATTCAATAGCCTGGTCAAAAAGCTCTTTAGTGCGCCCTACATGAGTTGGTGAAATATGTTTTATGGGAAATTTATAATCGTTCACTAATTCAAATAATATGTCTAATTTAGAATCTAAATTTCCAAGATGTACATGCAATATGCCTTTCTTTTTACCTATAAATCCTCCAACCATAATATCGCGAAGCTTTCTTACTAACTCTAAAGCAGTTGGATAAGACGATCTAATATCGCTTATGGCAATTTTACAGCCTAAAACTTTATCAATAAAAATCATATCACCTTGTATGCTATCAGTAATGGTCATGGAATCTATACCATAATAACCAGAGTACATATAAGCAGAAATTCCTTCTTCCTCCAGAGCTTTTGCTTTGCTGTAAAGGGTTCTTATATTTCTTGCAGTACCATCAGTTCCTAATAAGCCAACTACAGTGGTGCTTCCGCATGCAATTAATTCACTTAGGTTAACTTCTGGTGTCATAGACGAAAAACCTTCTTTTCCTCCGGCACCAATAATATGAATATGCTGATCTATTAACCCTGGTGTTACAACCTTTCCTTTAGCGTCCCAAACGTCAGCTATTTTTCTGAAAGCATCTAGATTATCTTCAACAGCAATAATTTTTTTCCCTGCAATAAGAAGGTCTTTTTTACCTAAATATTTTGGTGTATATAAATTTGTATTTTTAATTAATTTCAACATAAAATTATATATAATGAAATGATAGCATTAATACTAATGCTACAACTAATGGTATTAAATTTCTCTTTACTATAGCTATAGTTGTCACATCTGCTATAGCTGCTGTCGCAATAATAACACCTGCCACTGGAGATACAGTTCTTCCCATGGATGCTGATAGTTGCATAGGCAAAATGATTGAAGTGCTTTCAACTCCTAATTTACCAGCTATTTTAGGAATTAAAGGGCCAAATGCAAAGAATGCCGCATTACCACTTCCCATAAGCATGGATGCCAAAAAGATCATGATGGTCATCACAATTCCTATTCCTATTGCTGCAAAACCAAAGTTTTGGGCTACATCTAACAACCCATCAATAAATCCTAAACTTATAAGCCCTTTAGCAAAAATATCTGCAGTAATAATTAACGTTACAACTGATTTAAAAATATTTCCCATGCCATTCCAAAAAACAGTAAATGAGTTAAATACTTCTTTTAAATTTCTAACTCTAATAAGTTCAAAAACCAAAGCAACAAACAAACTTATAAACATGGCAGTAGTAGTATGCAATGTTATGGGGGATTCAAAAAAACTAAAAATTTCAGAGAAAACAATCAAAAGTATGATGGGTAATATTGGAATTATAGCATATATTAATGGTGCTTTTAACTCTTTTTTTTCAACATCTTTATTGTTTTGTGTTGTTTGTTCCCTTTTGTCAAAATAACGATTTACAAAATAATAAGTAATCATCATAGACACACTTAGTGGTAAAACCAGAGGTATTTGATGATTTAGAAAATAAAATACAGAATCTATTTTTGCGATACCAATTGCGCTAGCAGTTATTGCTGAAGCTGGACCAATACCAAAGGCCGTTGTTGCTGTAATTACTGAAACTGCAGATAATCTACTTACACCTAAGTTAACTAAAATTGGAAATAATGATGCCATTAAAAGTAAACCTAAACCTGCTGCAGAAGGGATAGCTACAAATAAAAGTTGACCAATAGGAATTACTAAGGATGCAGCCAAATATGGCTTTTTCTTAAATAATTTAAGTGGTTTCATCGAAACATGAACCAAGGCATCAGAAGCTCCAATTTTATCAATATAAGCAACAAAACCACCAATAGCCATAATCATTAATCCAACACCAGCATTTGTTTTACTAAAAGATTCTTCTATATATCTAAATAAATCAAATCCTGAAAAACCAGTTGATTCTTTTAATTCAGGCAATTTATAATTTAAAAATTCTGCTACTACCAACATTAATAATCCAGATACTAATAAAATAGCATGAGGATTATATTTTTTCAACAAAAAATTTGCAGTAAAAAATATAAATACAAGTGATAGCATAGCTCCTAAATAGTGCATAATTTTTTTGTTTTTAATTAGAAGGAAGTACCATCTAATTTAGTTCCAGGAGAAAACAATCTTCCTTCAGCTTCAGTAATAGTGGTATGCTGAGCAAAATCTCCAGTAAGGTCAGGGTTTCTAGTATAAGATTCGTCTGGATTACCTGATAAACCTGCTAAATCAAATACAACTACTTCATTACCATTGGCATCTCTCACAGTTACCGTATCTCCTGCATTACTAATATTAATTTGTCCTTCTGAAGCTACTTGAACAATAGCACCACCAAAGCTTCCTGAAGGGGAACCACCACCAAATAATACCAAAACTCCATTTTTAGGTACAACAGTACCTGATGGAAATGTATGTCTTAAAGCACTAGCGTCTGAAACTGTATAACCAGAAATATCTAATTCTGTACCAGAATTATAAAATTCTATAAATTCGTCTTGATTTGCGTCTCTTACTCCATCACCATTGGCATCTCCGGGCAAATTAGCTGCTGGATCATACAAAACTTCATTAATTAAAAACCCTAAAAATGGACAACCATTGTTATTTATATCTCCTGCCACATTTGGACAATCATCATTAGCATCTAAAACGCCATCCCCATCTGAATCTGAATCATCATCTAAAACAGAAATATAAATTTCAGAATTACTTAATATAAGTACATTTTTCACAGTTCCTAGTGATATATTTAGTGTTTCAACACCTTCAATTATATTATCTTGAATTCCAGTAATAGTAATACTACCTGAATTGTTACCAGAATTTATTGTTATATTCGGAGTACTTAAACTGAAATCACTACCATCTGTTGCGGTACCAGATAATACTAAAGGCACAGTTAATGATTGATTAACCTTTGTGTTAACTGAAACAGTAACAGTAATATAACCATTGTCTTCACTTAAATTGACGCTACTTGCTGTTAGCTCAATACTTGGTAAAATATCATCAGTGGTGCAAGAAGTAATACTTATTAATAAAGAGAAACAAAAAAATAATTTTATGAGATTAGATGTCATGCCCATTGTTTTGACTTTTAATTTATAAATGAAATTAGTATGTAAATTTATAATAATGATATTTTAAAAAAAGATACCAGATTATATAAAAATGTAATACCAATTACAAAGATTAAACCTTTTTAAGAATAATTTACTTTTATAAAAAAAAGGCACTTATATAAAGCACCTTTTTTTTAAAGAATTATAATTAATTAATACGGGGTTATTTAATTAATAATTTAGATGATGATGAATGATTATTAATGGAAATATTAAGTAAGTAAAGTCCGCTCTGAACAAAACTAACATCAAGCATATCTGATTTCAATTTAGTATTTAAAACTTGTCTACCCGTAATATCATATAACTTAATACTTTTTTCACCAGAAATTTGAGATTTGATAGTCACAATTCCATTATTTACTGGATTTGGATAAATTGACAATTCGGATTTTAGAAAACTACTTATATTTAAAGCTGCTCCACTATTTTTTAAACCAGGAGAGAATAACAAACTAGCATTGGCTGAAGTGTGTAATACAAAATCACCTGTAATATCAGGGCTTCTGGTTATAGATTCATCCATACCAAAATTTAATCCCGTAGATGAACTATCAAAAACAAGTATAACTTCATCTAGGTTGTTTTTTATGGTAATAACATCACCTCCATTTGTTAAATTAAGATCTCCTGTTGAAGATGTTTGAACAATTGCACCTCCAAAACTACCTGTTGGTGTTCCACCTCCAAATAATACATAAACACCATTAGCAGGAATTACTGTGCTTGCTGGAACAGTATGCCTTGGAGTGCTAGTTCCAAAACCTGTTGCATCAAAAATGGTATATCCGCTAATATCTAAACTTGAACTGGAATTATTTACAAATTCAATAAATTCATCTGCTGCTGAATTTCTTACACCATCTCCATTAGCATCGCCAGTTAAATCACTTGCTGGGTCAAATAAAACTTCATTTACAACAAGAGGTGTTGATGGAGTTGATGGAATAGCTAAAACTCCAGGGGAAAACAATTCACCATTAACAGCTAAATGAAGTTCAAAATCTCCAGTTATATTTGGATTTCTCATAGCAGATTGATCAGCACCCATATTTAATCCAAGGACAGTACTGTCAAACGATAGGATTAGATTGCCAAATGCATCTGTTACCGTAATAACATCACCTCCATTTGTTAAATTAAGATCTCCTGTTGAAGATGTTTGAACAATTGCACCTCCAAAACTACCTGTTGGTGTTCCACCTCCAAATAATACATAAACACCATTAGCAGGAATTACTGTGCTTGCTGGAACAGTATGCCTTGGAGTGTCAGTACCAGGAAGAAGTGTATAATTTGTAATATCATAAATTTTATATCCACTAATATCTAATGGTGATACAGAATTGTTTACAAACTCAATAAATTCATCTGCTGCCGCATCTCTAACACCATCTCCATTAGCATCACCAGTTATATCACTAGCGGGGTCAAATAAAGCTTCATTAAGCACCAATTGTGCTGACATCGAATAACTTAAAAGGATAAAAAATAAAATGTAAAGTTTTTTCATAATGGATTAATTTAGTTTTACAATAATATAGTTTAAAATTAAGAGTAATCTTATTTAAAAAACAATACCAGTTTGTTATAAAATTTAATACCAATTATATTTACAGTCTAATTAATATAAATACTAATTAAGCTAACTAAAAAAGAGACTTCATTTGATTTACTTTTTGGATTAATTTATTAGGCCTTACAGCCGAATAACCCAAAATTAAACCTTGTTCTTTTTCTTCCCCTATATAACATTTACTTAATGAAAAAGCTACAATATCATGCTCTGCCAATTTTTCTATGAATTTTATTTCATCTTTTTCTGTAATTGAATTTTTAAATTTGGCAACAATATGAAGACTACAAAACTCTTTTTGATGGATATCTAGAGTTTTATTGTTTTTTTCAAATTCTTTAATAAATAATAAATGCCTTTCTTTGGCAACAGTAGTAATATTTTTTATGTGTTGAAAAAGATAATTCCTTTCAATAAACTGATTCATAACCACTTGAATAGACGGCGCAATAAAACGATGTGAATGTTCTTGTAATGCTTCAACTGCTTTTGCTAAATACTTAGGAACTATCATATAACCTAAACGTATTGAAGGATGCAATAATCTATTAAATGTTCCCATATAAATAGTCCTATCTTCAGTATCTAAAGTATATATGCTAGGCAAATTATTTATACTATTTGCTATTTCATTCTCATAATCATTTTCAATAATTAAAGCTTTATTTATTGATGCCCATTCCAACAATTCTTTTCTTCTATTAAGGCTCATTTTAACACCTAAGGGATAATGGTTTGAAGGCGTTGTATGAACAATTTTTGGTTTAAAGCTAGCCAAAGAATTCATTTTTTTTATATCAATCCCTTCTTTATCTATAGTAATGGGCAGAATATTAGATTGAATGCTTTTAAAAATAGAATGCACATTGGGAAAAGTTGGGTTTTCTAAAATAACATAATCATCTTTATCAATAACTGTATTGGTTATAAGATACAATGATTGCAATGAGCCCGAAACAATAATAATCTGCTCATAATTACATTTAATATTTCTATTAATATTTAAATAATTACAAATACTCTTTTTTAACTCTGTAATACCAGTAGTTTGAGAATAAGAAAGACCTGAAGATTTTACATGACGCCAATAAGCATTTAATAATTTTTTCCATTGATTCACTGGAAAAACATCTATTGGTGGTAACCCTGGCCTAAAAGCTAAATTATTATTCGGCAACCTATTTATGAGTGATATGTTTTTTAAAAATGATAACCCTTTTTCTGTTATTTTAGGATAAAGACTTTCATCAAAAGAGGTGTTTTCGGGTTTTTTAATATCCTCTTCTAATAAATTTTCATAATGTACCCTGTATCCTGAACCAGGCTTTGATGAAATTAATTTTTCTAATTTAAGTAACTCATAGGTTTTGTTTACAGTTGTTCTAGAAAGTACCAATTCTTCTGACAAAAGCCTAGTTGAAGGCAATAACCATTCGTGAGGCAAATCCTTGTTTAAAATGCCATTTTTTATTGCTCTGTATAGTACTATATATTTGTTTGTAGGTTTTATTAAAAGTTGACTACTATATTCTTCTTTAATCTTATCAATAGCAAATTTAAAATTGGTATTCATTTTTTTAGAAAATTGGTATCATAAAATTAGTAAATTAACTTCTTAATTTATACAAAAAAAATTTATTTTAAATGAAATCCATTTTTATTATAATAATTTACTTGGTTTTCTTCATGTTAATGGCATGCAGTGGTGATTCGCAATCATCAAAAATTCTAGCTTCAAATTTAGATTACCAAACAACTGGAAGTGGTTTTTTTGATTTTACTGATTATCAACCTTTTCATAATAAACCAATAAAAGTTTATTTTTATATACCCAAAAACTCGAATTCTAACTCATCAATAGTTTTTATTTTTCATGGTACAGATAGAAATGCTAAATATTATAGAGATGCTGCCATATCCAAGGCTAATCAATATAACTTTATAGTTATGGCTCCAGAATTATTAAATATAGATTTTCCAGGAGGTGATGGCTATAATCTTGGAAACGTTTTTATTGATGGTGACAATCCAACTACTTCTACTTTGAACCCTGAGGATCAATGGACTTTTTCTTTGATAGAACCTTTATTTGATTTTATAAAGGGAGGACTTAATAACGTTTCAACTAAATATCATATTATTGGACATTCTGCTGGTGGGCAGTTTGCAAATCGCTTTATTATGTTTAAACCTAATGCAAAATTTGATAAAGTTGTATCATCTGGTTCTGGGTGGTATACCATTCCAGATATATCAATACAATTCCCATATGGTTTTAAAAATAGCCCTTTGGAAACTCTATCTTTAACCAGTTTGTTTAATAAAAATTTAATAATACAAATAGGAGCACTTGATAATGACCCAAATTCTCCAGGGTTAAGGCATAATGAACTTGCAGATGCTCAAGGTTTAAATAGATTAGATAGAGCAAATTATTTCTTTCAAAAATCAGAGAATTTGTCACTATTAAACAATTTAGAATTTAATTGGCAATTTTACATCAATGAGAATGTTGGTCATAATTTTCAACCTGCTATTGAAAATGCGGCTGATATAATTTTTAATTAATAGTATTTAAATATGAATATTTCTAAAGGAAGAATAGGTTTGTTGTTGGGACCATTGGCATTTTTAATAATAACACTATATATTCATCCTAAAGGGCTCAATGATTCTGCTAATGCCGTTTTGGCATCTGCTATCTGGATTGCAATTTGGTGGATAACGGAAGCTGTGCCAATTGCAGTTACTGCATTATTACCTATTATTCTCTTTCCATTATCTGGCGGCATGGGGTTGAATGAAACTACGGCGTCTTACGGTCATAAATATGTGTTTCTGTATATTGGTGGTTTTATTTTAGCCATCGCTATTGAAAAATGGAATTTGCATAGAAGAATAGCTTTAACGATTATTAAAATTGTTGGAACTAATGTTATTAATATCATTCTTGGGTTTATGATTGCAACTGCATTTTTATCCATGTGGATATCCAACACAGCAACTGCCGTTATGATACTGCCAGTTGGAATGGCTATTGTATCACAATTAAGAGATAATCCAGCCACTATAGAAAACGAAAATTTAATTTTTGGTAAAGCCTTAATGCTATCTATTGCTTACAGTGCTTCAATTGGCGGCATAGCAACCCTTATAGGTACACCTCCAAATTTAGTGTTAGCAGGAGTTATAAAACAAACATATAATATAGAAATTTCATTTTCTCAATGGTTCTTTTTTGGGTTTCCAATTTCACTTATTCTATTATTTACATGTTGGATTTATCTAACACGTTTTGCCTTCAAATTTAAACAAAAAACATTTCCTGGTGGAAGTCAAGAAATTAAAAGGCAATTAAAATTATTGGGTAAAATTTCCTATGAAGAAAAAATAGTATTTCTTGTGTTTTTATTAACCGCTATTGCATGGATTACTAGGTCATTTTTGATTAAACAGCTTATTCCCGGAATTGATGACACTATTATTGTTGTTTTCTTTGCTATAATTTTGTTTATACTTCCTTCTAAAGACAAAGGAGTGAAAATTTTGATCTGGGAAGATGCAGTGAAATTGCCATGGGGTATTGTACTATTATTTGGTGGTGGAATGGCTTTAGCTCTTGGTTTTGAAACAAGTGGATTGGCAGTTTGGATTGGTAGCCAAATGACTTCTTTAGGATCTATATCGCTTATTTTATTGCTTTTGATTTTAGTTGCATCTGTAAATTTCTTAACGGAGATAACTTCAAATTTAGCTACAACCGCAATGTTATTACCTGTTCTTATTTCTCTTTCAACAGCTGTAGGTGTGCATCCATATTTTTTACTTGTTGGAGCTACTTTGGCAGCTTCATGTGCTTTTATGCTTCCGGTTGCAACCCCCCCAAATGCTGTAGTTTTTGGATCTGGGTACTTAAAAATAGAAGACATGGTAAAGAAAGGATTTTCAATGAATATTATTTCAATAATAGTTATAACTCTTTTTGTTTATTATGTACTACCGCTTCTTTGGGAATTTAAATAAATTAAATCAACACTTAAGTAAATAGAAAAATTAGGGCTCTTTATCAACTGTAAAAAACGGGTATAATATAATGACTAATTATATTTTTACTAGACAAAAGGTTGCGACATTTAAAGTTACACATAAAAAACTAATTATTAATTCCTGATTACTTGTTTACGAACAAAAGTGTAAGACACATTTTTCACAAAATGTTTTATAAATGATAAAATTAATAAATGGACTTGCAACACAAAGTTGGACAATTAATTGCGAGATTTAAGCTGCTAGATTTTGGTTATACATTTCTTTTTCAAATTCGTTAATAGTTTTTACCCTAAAGTTGAGTGTATTCTTCTTTTATTGTACCAAGTATCTATCCAAGAAAAGATGGATAGTTCTGCCTGAGATCTGTAATTGTATTTGTGCAGATACACCCATTCAGTTTTTAAGCTCTTAAAAAAGGATTCAGCAACGGCATTGTCCCAGCAATTTCCTTTTCTACTCATGCTCTGTTTTACTAAACCATCATAATTTTTAATAATATCCGTAAACAAATAACTTGCATACTGAGAGCCTCTATCCGAATGGAAGATAAGTTCTTCAGTAATTACGTTAGATTTTACGGCCATATTCCATGCGACTATTATAGTGTCCTGTGTTATTAGGTTGTCGCTCATAGACCAACCTATTACTTTTCGATTAAATAAATCAATAATCACTGTTAAATACATCCAACCTTGCTTTGTTTCAATATAAGTGATGTCGGATACCCAAACTTGATTTACTCTAGATACTTTAAAATTTTGATTTAAGCTATTAGTGGCAATGGGATATTTGTAAAGTAATATGCTTTAGTCCAGACCACTCAAAAAGTTTAGCCGATATGTCTGTTGAAAATCCAACATTAAATAGTTCGAACCTTGAATTGGCTATTGATAAAGCGCTTAGTTTATCCGCATCTCTTGAGAAGATTTGGACTGAAGGGGATTTAAAACAAAAACAAAAACTTCAAAATTTAGTGTTTCCATCCGGTCTAGGTTACGACAAGTCAAACGATAGAGTTCGAACCCCAAAAGTGAACGCTATTTTTGGCTCAATACCGATTTTAACGAAGGAAATATCAAACATAAAAAATGGAGAACCGATTCCTGTGAATCAATTCTCCGATTTAGTGA
>NZ_CEWOCJ010000021.1:0-43747 GCF_982512915.1 Flaviramulus sp.
TTTGATTTTATTTTTGTTTTATTAATATTTTGTTGTACATCAAATAAATCGAATAAAACTTGATTGCTTATTTCTATGTTTTTTATGTTTTTTACATTTTCAACTTCTAAATAACAACGCACAATATCTCCATCGTATTCTTTACCAATAAAATTAACACTTACACTTTCATTGTTTATTTTGATAGTTAACTTATCTTTTAAGTATTTTTCAATATATGTATTGGCAATTTCAGGCTCATCCTTTCCTGCTAAAGTAATAGTTTCATCATAGCGTGTTCTTAATAAATTTTCAAAATCATCAATAAAAATTCTGGTTGTTATTTGAAGTGATGCCTTCTCTTCAATGTAGTTTATTTGAGAAACACTTATGTAATATTTGTGTAAACTTGTGAATGAAAAAAATGGGATTATTAAAAATAAAAAAAGTAATTTATATAGTTTCATATAATTTAATTTACGCCCTTCAACTCAAAAAATATTTTTTGGTATTTGCTACTAACACTTATTATTAATTAGAATAGATGTGTTTTCTTTTTGCTAAAGTAATTATTATTGTGATTCAAAAAGTATTCCATAAAAAACTTACTGCTTTTTGAAGTTTAGGTTTTCTTTATACTGAACGAGCTTTTCTTTTAAATATTCAAATATTTCGATAGGTCCTTTATTTTGACACCTCAAATTAAAATCTGGATCTTCTTCGCAAAAAAAGTAAAAATCGTTTCTTAAACCCTCTTCAAGTTTGTAAACACTGAAAAAATCTTCAGACAAATCTACTTTTATTTTTCGAAGCAAATCAGCATTTCTTTCTTTTTTAACAAGTTCTTTAAGCATTTTTGTTCTTCCAGAAATACCATTCAAAATAGGGTTAAGTGGTAAACCTCCAGCAAATAGACCAAAAAGCATTTTGGGTTTAAAATCGCCAGCTTCTGCCAGCCTACGTTCACTTTGAGTAGCTATTTTACCTGTATACCCAGGTATACCAACATCGTAAAAATTTATTGGCGGTTCGCCTTCTGTATTATAAATATCTGACATTAAATCGCCAGTCAATACTTTTCCAACTAAAACTTCATCAAGTTCATTTATCTGTTCTTGTAAGACAACAAAAATAGCTTTAGATTCCATGATTTCTCTAGAAACTATAATTTCTTTTTTTAAGTGCTGAATTGAGGAAAAGAGAATGGTATCGTTTAATTTTCCTGTTATAACAAAACCTCCCAAATTATCTGTAATTGTAAAGACTTTAGATGTTTTGTTTATGACATGAATATTTTCAACATCTGTTTTACCTTCAATTTCCCCTGTTATTTCAATGGATTGTGCTTGAATTTGTTGCCTTCCAAATAAAAATAATAGTATTAAAAAGCACTTAATTTTTAACATTTTTAAGCTTCAGGAATTTTCCCTTTTGTTCATTTAAAAATTCAATAAGTACGATTTCGTTTTCTGGTTTTAAAAGCTCCAAATCTATACCGCCATTTTGTATAAATGCAATAAAACCTTCAACTTGTTCACTAGGCATATTAAACGCTTCACTTATATATTGATGAGAATACACATTATATATGGATTTTGGTTGCTTTTTTTTATCATCAAAATCATTATTTTTCTGAGATACAGATTTTTTATTTGATTTAAAAAATAATCTCAAAATCTTAACTAAATCTGGTTGATAAAAGCGTGCATTTGGATTTAAAGTAGCCTCTAAATGATCTTGAATAACACCTCTATCAAATACTTTATCTTCACTCATAATTAAAGCATCTAAATTACCTAAATCTATAGGTTTAATTTTAACGAATTTAACATTTTGAGTATCGGTACCCAAATTACCAGTAAGACCTGATGATAGGGTTACCGCATCTAACTGATTAACCTGCTCTATCAATTGAATTTTCAAAGTGTTTGATTTTATAATAGGCGCATCAATAGTAACTGTAACTGTTTGAAACTGTAAAGCAGTAATTTCAATAATATCATTCAGCGCAACTTCTAATAAAAAAAAACCTTTCTCATCAGTTATAGTGCCTCTATTTGAGGATTTATTAAAAACAGTAACGGCCTCAACCTCATTTGTTGCTGATAAAATAACCCCCTTAACCTCAACCCTTTTAATAATTTGGGAGTTTAAATGTGAAATAACAAATAAAATAAGAGTAAAAAATAGTATGGTTCTTTTCAAGTTATTTAATTTAAAGCTTAAAGAACGCATTTCAAATCTTAAAGAAAATGTAAATAGCCATTAATCTTTTGTTAAAACAAAATTTTATTCTTTTGAGTTTAAAAAAATGATACTTTTTTTATTTATAACTTCCAAAAACTCCATTTCTTTTCCATAATTGAGTAATGAAAAATCAAAATCATCGCTTTCAACAAATCTTATAAACTCCTCAACACGATGTTCTGGAATATTAAAATTATCTACAAGAAACTCAGATCCAAAGTAGTATTTAATATTTTCAACCGGAACATCAGGTACACCAACTTTCTTTTTATCCTTAACCTCAGATCTAAAAAGTGGCAATAATAACTGATCTACTACATTAACAATATTTAATCCATTAACCATCGTTTGTTGTTGAGTACTTATGGCATCATTTGTTATTTCAGATTTATAGTCTTTATCAAAATTAAGGACTTCATTTTGTTTTATTCCAAAATATAAAGCATCTAATTTTGCCTTAAATGAATTTACAGATTCAATATCTTTTTTCAAGTTAGATGTAAGTCCTTTTTTCAAGACAACCACTTCATCTAAACGATTAATTTCCTCTATTAAAAAAAGCTTAATTTTTTTTGAATTCAAAATATCTTGATTTACGTTAAATTTAATATTTTCATATTGTAATGCGCTAACTTCAATAATATCATTTAAAGCAACTTGTATAGTAAATTCTCCATTTTCATTGGAAATAACACCACTATTGGAAGTTGTGTTATAAATAGTAATTCCTGAAATATCATTGCCTTCAACAATAATTTTTCCTAAAACTTCTAATCTATTTATAGTTTGTGAAATTGAAAAAGTAGAGGTGATAAATGCTAAAAAAATAATAATTTTTTTCATGGCTTTTTTTTATTTCAAAATACCACTTTAATTTTATTGTAATGTATAATTTATATTTTTTTTATGATATTACTTTTTGATTGATTTTTGATTAATTTTACCAAGAAAATCTCTATTTCGTGTTAAACTTAATTATTGCAAGCACCTCAACAATCCACGGAAGTGGTTATTTAGATTACATCCTTGATGAATTAAAGGTGTTTTTTGAAAATTCGGATACTATCTTATTTATCCCTTATGCAAGACCAGGTGGTATTTCTCATATTGAATATACAAAAAAAGTAGGTGAAGCTTTTAGCAAAATTGGAAAATCTGTAAAGGGAATTCATTCTTTTGAAAACCCTGTAGAAGCAATTAATAAAGCTGATGCCATTTTTGTTGGTGGTGGCAATACGTTTGTTCTTACCTATCAACTTTATAAAAACAATTTAATTGATGCTTTAAAAACAAGCCTTAAAAAAGGCACTCCTTATTTAGGAACTAGCGCAGGAAGTAACATTTGCGGCTTGACTATAAAAACCACCAATGATATGCCTATAGTTTACCCTCCTAGTTTTAATGCTTTAGGTATTGTTCCATTTAATATTAATCCGCATTATTTAGACCAAGATACTAGCAGTAAACATATGGGTGAAACCAGGGAAACTCGTATAGATGAATTTCATCATTATAATTCACCTCCTGTAATAGGTTTGCGTGAGGGAAGTTGGTTAAAAGTTGAACGACATTCAATTATTTTAAAAGGTCGTTTAACTGCTAGAGTTTTTGAATACAATAAAACACCTTACGAAATAGATTCTGGAACAGAATTAAATTACTTAAAATAAAAAAAGCCTCATCAAATGATGAAGCTTTATTGAGCGGGAGACCGGGTTCGAACCGGCGACATTCAGCTTGGAAGGCTGACGCTCTACCAACTGAGCTACTCCCGCAATAACCGTGTACAAATATATATAAAGTGTTTGTTCATCTGCAAAAAATTTATAGCTTTTTTAAAAAATGAAAACCTTAAATTTAAAAGCCTTAATTTAAATAAAATTTATACGACTGAGGATTACCAACATAGGCATTAAATTCTACAGCTTCACAACCTTTACTATACTTATAATTACAGATTCACTCAAAAAAATGTTTACCTAAAACATTACTTCAATAAGAATCTTGATAAAAAACTTGATCTGGCTAAACACTTTTGCCTGAATAATGTCTTGTACAAAACAACAATCAACAAACACCAATTAATTCTTCATTATCAAAAATACCTACGCATTCATAATTCTGTATAATCATTTCTGGAAATCTTTGTTCGAGCAATTCATTTGATACTTTATAACCGGTTAATTTTTGAACTAAAGAAATTACACTATGTATTTACTCTTTATCTATAATTTTAAGTACAAAAGACATTTAATAATTTTTTTATCTGAAGTAAATAATTATGGAAAATATTTTTAAGTTTGAATTATTAAATTCTAAACTTAATCCCTATCAAAACTTCTGATTATAAAATTAGCAAAATTAGTGCTTTAGAAACTTACAAAGTGAGGCATCCAGTTTTAAGAGCTGGTAAACATATAGATACTTGCCATTTTGCTGGAGATGATTTAGAAACTACGTTTCATCTAGGGATTTTTTTAAATGAAGAATTATTGGGTATTTGTTCTTTTTTTAAAAGTAATCATAATTGTATTACAAGTAAAAACCAATACCAATTAAGAGGTATGGCTATTTTAAAAGAATTTCAAGGCAAAGGCTTGGGAAACATTATTTTAAATTTTGGAGAAAACCTTTTAAGAGAACAAAACACACAAGTAATTTGGTGTAATGCTAGAGAAGTTGCTGTTAATTTTTACTTAAAAACTGGATACAAAACTATTGGTAATACTTTTAATATTAAAGATATAGGCATACATTATATGATGTATAAAAATTTAAATATATATTGATATTTGTGAAATTTTATAAAAAAAGCCTTGATTTTCAAGGCTTTTTTGTGAGTGACTAACTCAAATAATTATATGTTTAAATAATTATTTTTCATTTTTTGACAACGCTTCTTTTAAAATATTAGCAGCATCCACAGCACCATGCAACTTAGCATAATCTAAAGCTGTCATTTTTTTATCAGATTTAGCATTTAAATCGGCACCATGAATAATTAAAAGATTTAAAATATCTGTTCTATTAAATTTAGCAGCATACATTATAGGTGTCATTCCGTTAGAAATCTCGTTCACATCAGTTCCCCGAGCTATCAACTTTTGAACAGTTTCTAAATCACCTTTAGCAATTGAAACACAAAATGAGTTCACTTTAAATAAATACCCAGAATTATTTATTTCAATGTTTTTTGTAATTGGTTTTGCATTAACATTTATGATTGAAAAACATAATGCGATTGTGGAAATAATGATTGTTTTTTTCATGATGAAAGATTTTAAATTAATTTATTCGTTCGTTTTTTGATATACTTAAAAGACTCTCAAAAATTAAATATGTTACACTAAAAATTAGTTATAACAAATTTTTAACGTTTCATTCGTAATTAATTAACGTAACCATTACTTTTTTAAACAAACTTAAAAAGCCTTTAAAACTCTAGTATTTCAGAGATAATTTTCCTGTTATTATATCAAACTTAATTATCTTTGTTTAGCATTAAAATTTTTAAAAAATGAATAAAAAAGTAATCTTGATGATACTTGATGGTTGGGGAAATTCTCCAGACCCGAAAGTTTCTGCAATCGATCATGCCAATACACCTTTTATAGACTCGCTGTATAAAAAATACCCTTTTGCGACATTGCGCACAGATGGTTTGCATGTGGGTTTACCTGAAGGCCAAATGGGAAATAGTGAAGTTGGGCACATGAATTTAGGTGCAGGAAGAATTGTATATCAGGATTTAGTAAAAGTAAATTTAGCTGTAAAAAACAAAACTTTGAATACCGAAAAAGTTCTGGTTGATGCTTTTGATTACGCCAAAACCAATAATAAAGATGTTCATTTCTTAGGATTACTTAGTAATGGTGGCGTACACTCTCACATTAATCATCTTTTTGGATTATTGGAAGCTGCTCATGATTATGGCCTTACCAAAACCTATGTACATGCTTTTACTGATGGGCGTGATGTAGACCCAAAATCTGGTTATGGTTTTTTAACCGAATTACAATCTCAACTTAAAAAAACGAATAGTAAATTGGCTACCGTTACAGGTAGATATTTTGCTATGGACAGGGACAAACGTTGGGAACGCGTTAAAATAGCTTATGATGCTATGGTGAATGGTTTTGGAGAAAAATCTCATAATGTATTAGAAACTATTCAAAAAAGTTATAATAACGACATAACTGATGAGTTTATAAAACCAGTAATAATGATTGACAACTCTAACGAGACCGTTACAAAAATAAAAAATGGTGATGTTGTTATCTTTTTTAATTTTAGAACAGATCGTGGACGCGAATTAACCGAAGCATTATCTCAAACAGATTTTCATGAGCAAAATATGCATAAACTTGATTTGCATTATGTAACGCTTACAAATTATGATGATACTTATAAAAATGTTAATGTTATTTTTAATAAGGATAATTTAAACCAAACCCTTGGAGAAGTTTTAGAGAAACACCACAAAAAACAAATTAGAATAGCCGAGACTGAAAAGTACCCGCATGTTACTTTCTTTTTCTCTGGCGGGCAAGAAAAACCTTTTGAAGGTGAAAGTCGTATTTTAAGAAACTCCCCTAAAGTAGCTACTTACGATTTAAAACCAGAAATGAGTGCTTTCGAATTACGCGATGCATTAGTACCAGAATTACAAAAAGGTGAAGTTGACTTTGTATGCTTAAACTTTGCTAATGGCGATATGGTTGGGCATACTGGTGTTATGGATGCAGCAATCAAAGCCTGTGAAGCTGTTGATACTTGCGTAAAAGATGTTATTACAACTGCATTAGAAAATGGTTATACTACACTTTTAATTGCAGACCATGGAAACTGTGAAACGATGATAAATCCTGATGGTTCACCTAATACAGCACATACAACAAATCCTGTGCCTGTTATTTTAATTGATAATGAACTAACAGAAATTAAAGACGGTATTTTAGGAGATATGGCACCTACCATATTAAAACTTATGGGCATTCCTCAACCAAAAGTTATGACGCAGCATGCACTTGTATGACCTTTAAAAAAATAAATTGTTGTATTTTTGCATTAAACCCAAGTCAAAATATAAATGAACTTTGATCAACATTTAATTATAGCTGTCGATTTTGATGGCACCATTGTAGAAGATGCTTACCCAAACATTGGAAAGCCTATGATTTTTGCTTTTGAAACTTTAAAAAAATTACAAGAAGATGGTCATCGACTTATTTTATGGACTTATAGATGTGGTAATAGATTAGATGAAGCTGTGAAATTTTGTGAAGAAAATGGTGTGGTTTTTTATGCAGTGAATAGAAGTTTCCCAGAAGAAGAGTTTAACAATGATATGAGCAGAAAAATACATGCTGATTTATTTATTGATGACAGAAACATAGGTGGTCTTGTTGGATGGGGAGAAATTTATCAAATACTGACTAATGAAACGCCACAAATTCGTGATAAGAAAAAAGGATTTTTTGATTTTTTAAAATAATCTGATTCACTATAAAATCTACCTAATTCATCAAAAAAGCATTTATTATAAACAAAAGTACAATACTCCTTTTTAATTATATTTGATAATATTTTATAATATGATTGTTATAAAAACAAGAGAAGAAATTGAATTAATGCGTGAAAGCGCTTTAATAGTCTCAAAAACTTTAGGAGAATTAGCTAAAGCTATAAAACCCGGAGTTACTACTTTACAATTAGATAAAATAGCTGAAGAGTTTATAAGAGACCATGATGCCATACCTGGTTTTTTAGGATTATATGATTTTCCTAACACACTTTGTATGAGCCCAAATACTCAAGTGGTTCACGGCATTCCTAATGCGGTTCCGTTAACTGACGGAGATATCATATCAATAGATTGTGGTGCTTTAAAAAATGGTTTTTATGGAGACCATGCATATACATTTCCCGTTGGTGAAATAGCTCCCGAAACCGAAAAATTATTGCAAGTAACTAAAGAATCTTTATACGTAGGTATCAGAGAATTTAAATCTAATAACCGAGTTGGCGATGTTGGCTATGCCATTCAAAAATATTGTGAAGACCATGGTTACGGTGTTGTAAGAGAATTAGTAGGTCATGGTTTAGGCAAAAAAATGCACGAAGATCCAGAAATGCCCAATTATGGGAAACGTGGTAGAGGTAAAAAATTTGTTGAAGGTATGGTAGTTGCTATCGAACCTATGATAAATATGGGTACACACCGCATAAAACAACACAGAGATGGCTGGACTATCACTACTTTAGATGATAAACCAAGTGCTCATTTTGAGCATGATGTTGCTATTATTGATGGCAAACCAGAGTTGCTTTCAACTTTTGCATATATTTATGATGCTTTGGGAATTGAAAGTGACGAAGAAAATGAATTTCGTAAAGAAGGCTTAGTTTTATAAAAATGAATTACAAAATTGAAGATATAAAACCAAAAGAATTAGCAAAAGGAATTACTGGTAAATATGTACATTCTAACAACATGACTATTGGTTTTGTTACCATAGAAAAGGGTGCTATATTACCTTCACATTCTCATTTTCATGAGCAAACTACACAAATTATTTCTGGCAAATTAGAGATGACAATAAGTGGTGAAACCAAAATTTTAGAACCAGGTTCTGTAACAATTATACCATCAAACGTCGTTCATAGTGCTAATGCATTGACTGATTGTGAGGTAACTGATACTTTTTATCCTGTTAGAGAAGATTATAAATAATCCTTTTGAAAAAGCTCTTCAAATTTATCTTAAACATAATCCCAAGGCCCATTCTTATTAGGCTTAGTTATCTAATAAGACCCATTTTAGCTTTCTTTTTAAAAGGTGATAAATACACAGATCCTATTGATGGGAAAAGCTTTAAATCATTTTTACCTTACGGATACGGAAAACAACGTAATAATGTTTTATCGCCTTCTACCCTTTCCTTAGAGCGCCACAGACTTCTTTGGTTGTACCTAAAAAATGAGACTAATTTCTTCTCAGCAAACCATAAAGTGCTTCATTTTGCTCCAGAACAAGCTTTTTATAAACGGTTAAGAAAAATGAAAAATCTTAACTACGTAACTACTGATTTGAATTCTCCCTTAGCCGATGTTAAAGCTGATATTTGTAATTTACCGTTTAAGGATAATGAATTTGATATTATACTTTGTAATCACGTTTTAGAACATATACCAGACGATACAAAAGCTATGCAAGAATTATATCGTGTTTTAAAACCTAGCGGATTTGGTGTTTTTCAGATTCCGCAAGATTTAAAAAGAGATAAAACTTTTGAAGATAATTTAATTATAGACAGAAAAGAACGTGCTAAAATTTTTGGGCAATATGATCATGTACGAATCTACGGTAGAGATTATTTTGAAAAACTTCGGAATATCGGTTTTAAAGTTGAAGAAGTTGATTATACTGCAAAACTTTCAGAAGCAGATATTACAAAATATTGCTTAGCAAAAGGAGAAATTATTCCTGTAGTTTATAAAAACTAGCTTTTAGGGAAATTGTTTAATGAGAGTGTTTCCAATTGGTTTTTATCATTTTCAAAAATTAAAAAAACCTTTAATTCTGGATGATTATTCAAAAAAGCTTTTACTTTTTCAATACCCATAGCTTTAAACGCCGTGGCATAAGCATCTGCAATCATACAGTTTTCTGCAATTACTGAAATACTTAACAAATTTGTTTTACTTGGATAACCGGTTTTTGCATCAATAATATGTGCATATCTATAACCGTTTTCATCTATTTTAAATTTTCTATAGGTACCAGATGTTGCCATAGCTTCATCTTTCAAACTTATAACGCTTAATATAGATTGCGAACCATCAAACTCAGGCATTTCAACACCAACTTTCCAATTACTTTGTTTTTCAGCATTAAGGCCGCTTACTCTAATTTCACCACCAATTTCAACTAAATAATTATTAACATTTTTTGACTCTAAAAACTCTCCAATAACATCAACACCATAACCCTTTGCAATGGCATTAAAATCAATAAAAGTTTTTTTTGGTTTTTGGATTTTATCATTAAAAAACTTAACTTTTTCGAAACCAACTGAAGTCATTAAACTATCAATTTTTAAACTATCTAAGTTTTCAATTTTACCTTCAGGACCAAAATCCCAAGCATTTACTAAAACACCAATTGTAGGATCAAAAGCACCATTAGTTTGCTGAAAAATTTGTTTTGACGCCGAAAAAACTTTTATAAAATGATTATCCACTTTATTGTTTTCATTTCTATTTAACTGAGAAATAATAGAGTTAGTTTGATAAGTAGACATGGAGTTATTTATAACAAAAAATAAGCTATCAATATCATTTTGAAAATCAACATCAGAACCATAAATAATGGAATAACCCGTTCCAAAAACAGACCCCTGTAATTTTGTGTTTACTACATCCTTTTTACAAGCTAAAAAACTAATTGTAAAAAATAAGATTAGTAGTTGTTTCATTTAATTTAAATTAGTTTCTAAAACTTGAATACCATTATACTCAATTAAATACTCTTGATTAAGATAAATAGGTAAACTTTTATGATTTGGATTTCCTAAACCAACACCTGCATACAATACTTTAGCATCCTTTTCTCTGGCGTGTTTTTTGAAACTTTCCATCCAAACTACATCATAATTGTTTGGGTTTTCAGGTAGCATAATAGCTTTAACGATAACAAAATAATATTGCTTGTTTTTATCCATACAAACAAACTGAGGATGCTTTTTAAGTTTGCTATTAACCGCTATAAACTCAAAACCACGTTGCTCTAAATCTTTTCCAACATAGTTCATTGCAAGATTGTGTAATTCTTGATCAGTAAGTGGTATATTCATATTGCAAAAATAATATTAATAATTTAGATATATTTTGTAATTTAAAGTCAAAAATCAATTTTATATGAAAACTTCAATTCGTTTAGTAAACGCTATTCAAAAACTTTATATCGCCTTTCATAATAATGAACTTAACCCAGAATGTTGCAAAAAATGGGCTGTTGGAAATATTTTAGACAAAAAGGATAGCTGGAAACATTTTTCTGACGATCATGGTTCTACTGAATTAAATTACCTTGGAAAAGTACATCAAACACTAGGTAGCAAGTTTAATGGTTATACACCTTTAGAATTATTAAAAATTGAAGCTATCTTTTTAAGAGGTTGTAATTACCAATTACCACTTCATCATAAAAACAAAAAAACCTCTTAATAATTATGATAAAGATGTTTTATTTGAAGGACTTCAAGCTGTCATTGCATTTTTATGCGAATTAGATGATATAAAAAATGTTATGGATTACACTAAACTATTTGAGTTTAAAAACCAAAATACAAATTATCAAATATTTTATAAATAAAAAGCCAACTTAATAGTTGGCTTTTTATTTATAATGATCTAAAGATTATCCTCCAAAATCATCAAATCTTATGTGCTCATCTGGAATACCAAAATCTTCTCCCATTTTTTGAACAGCTTTGTTCATTAAAGGTGGTCCACAGAAATATAATTCTATATCTTCTGGCGACTCATGCTTACTTAAGTAGTTATCAATTACACAGTTATGTATAAAACCGACAAAACCATCACCAGGTGCATCAATATCAACCTTAACTTTCCAGTTATCTTCTGGTAAAGGCTCTGATAATGCTAAGAAAAATTTAAAATTAGGAAAGTCTTTTTCTAATTTATAAAAATGATCTAAATAGAATAACTCTCTTTTAGAACGTCCTCCGTACCAATAAGTAACCTTACGACCTGTTTTAATTGTTCTAAATAAGTGATATAAATGTGAACGCATGGGTGCCATACCAGCCCCACCACCTACGTAAAGCATCTCACTTTCTGACTCATTAATGAAAAATTCACCATAAGGACCAGAAATAATTACTTTATCACCAGGTTTTTGAGCAAAGATATAAGATGAAGCAACACCTGGATTTACATCCATCCAACCATTTTTGGTACGATCCCAAGGCGGTGTAGCAATACGAACATTCAACATAATTTCTCTCCCTTCTGCTGGATAAGAAGCCATAGAATAGGCTCTCTCAACAGTTTCAGAATTTTTCATTATTAATGGCCATAATCCAAATTTATCCCATTCGGCTTGAAACTTATCTGCTGTTTCATGTTCTTCAGGATGCGCAGTAATATCAATTTCAGAATATTTAATTTCACATTCTGGTATTTCAATTTGAATATACCCACCTGCTTTATAACCCATATCCTCTGGAATTTCAACAACAAATTCCTTGATAAAAGATGCTACATTATAATTACGAACAACAGTAGCTTCCCATTTTTTTATACCAAAAACCTCTTCAGGTATAGTGATATTCATATCTTGTTTAACTTTTACTTGACATGCCAAACGAGCTCCATGTTGTAATTCTTTTCTTGAAAAGTGAGGTGTTTCAGTAGGTAGGGCTTCTCCACCGCCAGATAATACGTGGCATTCACACTGGATACAAGTACCACCACCACCACAAGCGGATGGTAAGAAAATCTTATTTCCACCTAATGTAGAAAGTAAACTACTTCCTGAAGCTACTTCTATTTCTCTTTCACCGTTAATAGTTATTTTAACTGGACCTGAAGGTGACAATTTCTGCTTAACTACTAATAATAATGCTACTAATAACAACGTGATTAATAAAAAGGCTGTTACTGTTGCAATGACTGTTCCTAATGTGCCTGCTGCTAAAATCATACTATTCATTTACTTTTGTGTTATTAGCTATCACTTTTTTATTTGAATCTTCTTTATAAGCTTCAACTTTTGCAGTTTTTTCTTCTTTAGGAGCTTCTTCATCACCACCAGTTAACATACCACCAAAACTCATAAAACCAATGGCCATTAAACCAGTAATAATAAATGTAATACCTAAACCTCTCAAGGCTGGTGGCACATTTGAATATCTAATTTTTTCACGGATAGCTGCTATAGCTAATATAGCTAAAAACCATCCAATTCCAGAACCTATACCATATATTGTAGCTAATCCCAAAGTTGGTATTTCACGAGATTGCATAAATAAAGAACCTCCTAAAATAGCACAATTTACAGCAATAAGCGGTAAGAATATACCTAATGAATTATATAAAGAAGGTGAAAACTTTTCCACTACAATTTCTACCAATTGCACCATAGTTGCTATGGTTGCAATAAACATAATAAATGATAGAAAACTTAAATCGTAATCTGCATATTCTGTCCCTAACCATTTTAAAGCTCCAGGTTGTAAAAGATATTGATCTAATAACCAGTTTAGAGGTACTGTAATAGCTAATACGAAAATTACTGCAGCTCCAAGACCAACGGCTGTACTAACTTTTTTAGATACTGCTAGGTAAGAACACATTCCTAAGAATGTAGCAAAAACCATGTTATCTATAAATATTGATTTAAAAAATAATTCTATATGTTCCATATTTTTTTTGTTTTAGTTGTTTGTTATTAATTTTGGTGATTTAATATCAACCAAAAACCATCAACTATAAACTATTTAATGATCTTCTATTAATGCTTTGTTTCTACTACGTTGTACCCAAATGATAATCCCTACAACTATTAAAGCCATGGGAGACAATAACATAAAACCGTTGTTTTCATATCCTATAGCATATAAACCTGATTTTTCAATTGGATCTCCTAAAACTTTAAATCCTAAAAGTGTTCCCGAACCTAAAAGCTCTCTGAAGAAACCTACAATTATAAGAATAAGTCCGTATCCTGCAGCATTACCAATACCATCAAGAAATGAACGCCAAGGACCATTTCCTAAGGCAAACGCTTCAAAACGTCCCATGATGATACAGTTAGTGATGATTAATCCAACAAAAACTGAAAGTGTTTTACTCAATTCATAAGCAAACGCTTTTAAAACTAAATCAACAATAATTACTAGAGCTGCAACAACAATAAGCTGAACAATAATTCTGATTTTTGATGGTATGATATTTCTCATTAAAGAAATAACTACGTTTCCAATTCCTAAAACAAATAATACAGATACTGCCATTACTATAGAGGCTTTTAACTCTGCAGTAATCGCTAGAGCAGAACAAATACCTAATACTTGAATGGTAATTGGATTATTATCTGCTAATGGATCTAGTATTAATTTGCTGTCTTTTTTTGAAAGTAAACCCATAAATTAATTATTTTTTAAATTTTTAAAGTAGGATACGTATAGCTTTAAATCACTCTTAATCATTGCTGATACACCATCTCCAGTAATAGTTGCTCCGGCAATGGCATCAACTTCGTTGTCAGTTTTATTTTCATTTTTTGGATCTGCATTTCCTTTGGCTACAGTAATACCTTTAAAAGTACCATCTGCTAATAAATGCTCTCCAATAAAATCATCCATAAAAAAACGCTGCTTTATGTTAGCACCTAAACCTGGCGTTTCTCCTTTATGATCAAAATATGCACCTTGCACTATCATATCTTCATCCATAGCAACATAAGCCCAAATAGCATCCCAAAGGCCTTTACCTCTTATTGGTGCTATATAGTATACTTTACCATCTTTCTCTCCAACAAATAAAGGTAACTTTCTTGCAACACCTGCTTTGGCATTAGTTTGTTCTTTCTTTACATCAATTAAATAAGCGTTATCATTTTCGGTAACTTCACCATCTTGGATTACCAATTGCTTTTTTATGTATTTTTTGAATAACTCAGGAGCATCAGCAGTAGAAACGAAATTAGCACTACTTTCATCATTTTCGTTTACACCCATAGCATACAAAATATTTTGTTGCTTTTCTAAACGTTTATTCTCATCAATATTAGGACTTAAAGACGACGCTGTAAATGCTAATAATGATCCCACAACTAATACCATCGTTATGGCAAAAATCATGGTATATGAATTTTTATCTGTGTTAACTGACATAATTATGCTGTTTTAACTTTTAAACGTTTCATTCTTCTATTAACATTTCCTTGCACCACATAATGATCAATAGTTGGTGCGAAAACATTCATTAAAAGAATGGCTAGAAATACACCTTCTGGATATGCAGGATTGAATACGCGAATCATAATGGAAATAAATCCAATTAAAAATCCATAAATCCATTTTCCTTTATTAGTTTGTGATGCCGTTACAGGATCAGTCGCCATATAAACAGCCCCAAATAATATACTTCCGATGATTAAATGTTGCCAAAAAGGAACACTCATTAATCCGTAAAATTTACTTGATTCAGATATAATACCAGCGTCTACAACAAGGTTAAATATTAATCCCATAATTAAAGCTCCTATTAAAGTTGACACTATTATTCTCCAACTACCTATTTTAGTAAAAATCAAAAATAAAGCACCAATAATGATTAAGAACTTAGAGGTTTCACCTACCGAACCAGGAATTAAACCCCAAAACATATCCCAATAATCATAAGCTACAGAATTACCCTGAGCATAACTTCCAAGTATAGTTTCCCCAGAAATAGCATCCAAATTTTGTCCTGCAGCGATCATTTGATCACGTTCTACAGCTCCATGTACCCATACTTTATCACCAGACATCCAAGTTGGATATGCAAAGAACAAAAATGCTCTTATAGTTAATGCAGGGTTTAAGATGTTCATACCTGTACCTCCAAAAACTTCTTTACCAATTATTACACCAAAAATTACAGCGACTGCTAACATCCATAAAGGAATATCAACAGGAACAATTAAAGGTACTAACATACCAGTTACTAAATAACCTTCTTCTACTTCATGACCTTTAATAATAGCAAAAACAAACTCTACCGCTAAACCAACGCCATAAGAGACTATTACTAATGGTAATACTTGCCATAAACCAACTATAAGATTATCTAAAGTCCAAAATGACGCTCCTAAAAATCCTTTAGCAGATCCTATTTCACCTAAAGCTAAGTAATGTTGATAACCAGCATTAAACATACCGAAAATTAAACATGGCACTAAAGCCATAATAACTGTATTCATGGTACGTTTTAAATCATCAGCAGCTTTTATATGCGTACCACCATGAGTTGTCTCATTTGGTAAATACAAAAAAGTATGAAGTGCAGAAAATGCAGGCAACCACTTTTTGCCTTTATTCTTTTCTTTAAAATTATGTAAATTTTCTTTTAAACCCATTATCCTATCTCTTTAAGCATTAAGTCTAAACCTTGTCTTATGATTTTTTGATGTGGTTGTTTAGACACACAAATAAATTCCGTTAATGCAAAATCTTCAGGTGCTACTTCGTACATCCCTAAAGCTTCCATTTCATCTAAATCTTGGTACATACAAGCTTTCAAGATTTGCATTGGATAAATATCTAGAGGAAAAACAGCTTCGTAACTTCCTGTTACCACAAAAGCACGGTGCTCTCCATTTGTATTTGTATTTAAATCGTATTTTTTGTTTGGTGTTAACCAAGAGAAAGTCAAGGCTCTAGATGTAGACACTTTATCAAAAATAGGTTTATTCCATCCAAAAAACTCATAATCATCACCTTCAGGTATTACAGTTACAACATTGCTGTAATAATCTAAAACACCATCAGGACGTATTTCTTTACCAGTTAAAACGTTACCAGAAATGATACGAACGTGAGCGTCTTTAGAAATACCTTTATCATAAATAATTGTTGCAATTTCACTACCAATTATTGTTTTAAAATATCTAGGTTTTTCTACTGAAGAACCAACTAAGGCTAAAACACGTTCTGGGTTAAATTTACCTGTTATAAGTAACTCACCAATAATTACCAAGTCTTGTGCATTAACAGTCCAAACAACCTCTGCTTTATTAACAGGATCAATTTTATTAATTAAAGTTCCAACATTTCCAGAAGGATGTGGTCCTGAAACTTTATGAATTGCAACACCAGACAAATTAGCAAATGGAGAACTAGAAGTCCCTATAGAAACATGTACTTTACCATCAGTAAGTTTTGTCAAAGCATTTACTGCCGCTTGTAATTCTAGCTCTTTCCCTTTTAAAGTAAAATCTAAATCGGCAGCCAATGGAGCACTTGCATACCCAGATATAAAAATAGCTTTTGGCGATTTATCAGGATTTGCAATAACATCATAAGGACGTTGCTTAACAAAAGGCCAACATCCAGAAGTCAACAAATGAGATTTAACACTTTCAGCAGTTGCACTTTCTAAATTAAACTTTCCGAAATCCTCAAAAGATTGAGTTTTGTCTGCTTCAATTTTGATGGCATCAATGCGTCTTTTTGGTCCACGAAGTACTTCTATAACTTTACCCGAAACTGGAGAGGCAAACTTAACAGCTTCATGAGATTTATCATAAAACAAAGTAGAGCCTGCTTTAACAGCCACACCTTCTTTTGCAACAAGTTTTGGAATAACACCGTGAAAATCTTCTGGCTTTATCGTGTGGTAGTTACTTACAACTGCTTGTTCAACAGTTTTTTCAGCTTCACCGATAAGTTTAATATCCAGACCTTTTTTAATACGAATGTCGTTTGACATATTATCTTTATTGAAATTAATTGTCTAAAAATCGGTGCAAAAATACGAATAAATAGACATAAAATTGATTCAATTATTTGCAACTTATTTATTTATATTGATTCTAAATAATCAAATACTTTTAAGTATAGATTTTGTTTATCTTTACAATAAAAACACAATAAAAATGCTAAAAAAGTTTAAACAAATTGTCATTTTTGTTTTAATCCCAATAATTTCTTTTTCTCAAATTGATGAAACTGATCCACCAGATTATATTAAAACAATTAATTTTAAATCAAACACACCCGAAACACAATTACCTATTTTAAAATTAGGTGAATATGTGGTTATGGAATTTGATGCTTTAAATGGAGATGAAGAAGATTATTATTATAAAATTGAACATTTTAATTATGATTGGACGCCTTCAGTATTAATAAAATCTGAGTATTTAGATGGTTTTGATAACCAAAGAATAAGAGATTACGAAAATTCATTTAACACCTATCAAATTTATTCTCACTACAAACTTACTATCCCAAATCAGTTTACTAAAGGCCTTCGAGTTTCTGGGAACTATATGATTTCCATTTTCAATGATGATAATGAGTTAGTTTTCTCAAGAAAATTTATGATTTACGAGGATAAGGTTAATGTAGGTGTTGCCATCAAACGAGCTAGAGACGTTAAATATGTAGAAGAAAAACAGCGTGTAGAAATTGTTGTTGCATCAAACAATATTCTTATTAATAACCCAATGCAAACTATTAATACTGTTATTATTCAAAATAACAATTTAAAAACATCCATTTCAAATATAAAACCTCAATACACTATTGGAAATCAACTTATTTATAAATATGATAGCGAAACTAGTTTTTGGGGCGGTAATGAATATTATTATTTTGAAAACAAAGATATTAGAGCAGCTAATACGGGTATACAATATATAGATTTGCAAGATTTGTATAACAATTATTTATACACTAATATTGGAAGAGCTAGCAGTCCATATACCTACAATCCAGATATAAATGGTAATTATGTTATTTTAAATATTGATGCTGAAGACCCCAGTATTGAAGCAGATTATGTCTGGATTCATTTTTCATTAAAATCAATTGAAGCTTTGAAAGATAAAAACATTCACGTTTATGGGAATTTTAACAATTACTCTCTAGATCACTCTAATTTAATGCAATTTGATGAAGCTAAAAATATTTACTACTGCTCTCTATTATTAAAACAAGGATTCTATAATTACAAATATGTGATATTAAGTCCCGATAATACTATTGATGAAGGTTTTATAGACGGCAATTTTTATCAAACTGAAAATAATTATAAAGTACTTATTTACTACAGAAATTTAGGAGAGCGTTTCGACAAAATTATTGGCATTGGCGAAGGTAATTCTGTTAATATCTCGAATTAAACTACCGTTTAACTAATATTTTAATCAAAGTAGTTAAAATGTAACGCCGTAAACTTAATATTGCTTATTTTTGTAAACATAAATATATGGTTTATTTATAGTTAACATGGTTGAACAAGTAACAAGCGGTATAAAAATTTCAGTAGAAACTAACTACGAAGGCTCATTTTATAAAAATTATAAAATACATTACGCTTTTGGATACACTGTAATTATAGAAAACCAGAGTAAAGACTCCGTTCAACTAAATGCCAGACATTGGGAAATCCTTGATGCTTTAAATAATCTTGAAATCGTTTCAGGTGAAGGCGTTATAGGGAAAAAACCGGTTTTAAAACCTGGAGAATCTCACACCTATTCATCAGGTTGTTTACTCACATCACCTTTTGGTGCCATGCAAGGTCATTACAGTATGGTGAATTTTACAACTACCAAAAAGTTCAAAGTTAATATCCCCGCTTTCAAGTTAAGTGCCACTTTTGCCATAAATTAATTTATTAGTAATTTATAATAAATTAAACTTTATTGCTTTGATTTTGCATTTTAGCTAATTATCGATTTTAAAATCTCAAAATAAATCCATATGAAAATTTATTCACTTTTATTATTAGCACTTTTATTATTTTTAAATTGTAATAAAAAAATCACGAATAAAGATTCAGAGTTAATGAAAACAGAAAACACATCTAAACTTTTAAGACATGTTGTAATGTTTAAGTTTAAAGATTCAACTTCATCTACAAAAATAAAAATGATAGAAAAAGCCTTCATAGAATTACCATCCAAAATATCAGAGATTAAGGATTTTGAATGGGGTATAAATAATAGTCCTGAAGACTTAAATAAAAAATTTACACATTGCTTTTTACTAACATTTGATAGTGAAGCATCTAGAGATATTTACCTTCCTCACCCTGAACATATCCAGTTTGGAAAACTATTAACACCTCACCTTGAAGATGTTCTTGTTGTTGATTATTGGAATTAATAAAAAAAATGTTCCTTAAAAAATATTTAAGATACTTTATCAAACCTATAAATTTTCTCATTCTGTTTTACATGGAAGAATTTGCAGTTTGAATAATGAATAAACTCAAATTCTAAATCGTAGTTAAAGGAAGCATCATCAACCACAAAAGTATCATGAACATCAATATGCCCATGCGGTGAAATTCGTTTGAAATGATATTCTACATGATGCCCAATTTTATGTAATTCAAACCATGCACCAGCTGCAATACCAGATAACCATTGCGCTTTTTCATGCAAATTATCTACCGGCTTTGGTTCTAAAGTACCGCTAAAATTTGGTTTATGATCTTTTAATTTATCTAAAAAACATCGTAAATTTTCAGTTTTTTGTGAACCTTCAAATTTTGAAATTACACCAGTATCATTAACTTCATAAACATAGTTTTCTGTATCAGCCAATAAAACATTACCTACTGTACTAGGAGTAAACCATTTAGATTTTTCTAATTTATTTTTAATATTTAAATCTGTAACTGAAGCTATCAAACTATCAGTAACAAAACGAGCACAATTACAAGCATCTTTTATAAAAGCTGCATACCTTATAAAATGTTTATTTTGCATAGTAGTTATGTGCGCTCGGGCATGCGTATAATCAATAGCATTACAAACAGAAGCAACAAGCTTTCCGTCTCCGTGGGTTATTTTTGGGTGTGTTGCTAAAAATTTTAAAATTGCCTCTAAATTTTGAATTTTATCGTTTTCTATTTGTGCTTTTAATGGGAAATGCAATTCATTATCGGTATCTCTTCCTCTAACCCTACCAGAAGGCTCAGGGGTTATATATCTTCCAAAATCATGATATTCTAAAACACCTGTCTCTTTATTAATCAAAACTAAAGCTGCATGTCCAGCACGTAAATAATTTTTTTTACCTACACCTAAATACCTCAAAAAAGGGGAATACCATTCATCAGCAACCATAACAATGGTTTCTGGATATGCCAAGGTTAAAATAATACCAGAATTACTCATTAATAGTTAATGGGAGATTAAAAATTTTAGAAGAAATGATGTTGTTTTCAAGACTTTCATAATGCATTTCTAGAGTATTGTTTTCTTTAGTAATTTGAGTAATACTGGTAGTTTTTATAAAGCCACGATTCATAATAACACCATATTCATCATTATTACTACCTGCTTTTTTATGAAAATTTAATATTGTTTTAGATTCCAAATTATTTTCAGATTTAAAATCTTGAAACCAATTTAAACGTTCATTTCTCATAAATTCACTGTACAAAGTAGAAGAAGACCAAATCTTAGCCTCAAGAGGTAATCTAGTAAAGTATTGTCTATTACCATCCCAAACTAATTCAAAAAACTTTAAATCAATATTCCAATCTACAACTACCATTGTAAAAGGCTCTATATCAGTAAAATTATAATTCTCTATAGTTTCAATCAAATCACTTGAAGTCATAAAATCATTTACAACCAAGCCTCTACTTTTAATGTAATACTGTTTTCTTATATGTGACTTAAAACCCCCATTAAGTAAACAAACTACTCTATTTTTATCGCTTATCCCTATCCATGTCCCATTAGAAATCACATCTTTTGGAAAAAGTAATTTCGTATTATCAATATGATAAAAATCTGGAGCTAAAGATATTCTACAAGGGGCTTCATCCCTATTAGATGTGAGTACAAAATCGTTATTTTTTTTTGGAATTATGGTAACTGTACACATGTAAATTATTGTCTTCAAACGGTTTTACAACTTACAAAAATAAAGTAAATATTAACACTTATTTGACAAAACTAGAAACCTTTATTTGATTTAAAAATTCGTAGTTTTGTAATATATTTAATGATAAATTAATAACAAAAAACAAAAAATCATGGGAAAAGGCTTTTTTAATGTACCAATTGCCGTAAATGAACCTGTAAAATCTTATGCTCCAGGAACACCAGAAAGAGCAAACGTTTTAGAAGCGTATAAAACAATGTTTAATAGTAAAATAGACATTCCTTTATATATCAACGGTGAAGATGTTACAACTGGAAATACTAGAACGATGTCGCCACCTCATGATCATAAACATATAGTTGGAACTTATCATTTAGCTGAAAAATCTCATGTAGAAGAAGCAATTTCAACAGCTTTAGAAGCAAGAAAATCATGGAGTTTAATGCCCTGGGAGCAACGTGCTGCTATATTTTTAAAAGCTGCTGAGTTAATTGCAGGGCCTTACAGAGCAAAAATAAATGCTGCAACTATGATTGCGCAATCTAAAACCGTTCATCAAGCTGAGATTGATGCTGCATGTGAGTTAATAGATTTCTTGCGTTTTAATGTGCAGTTCATGACAGATATTTACAATGAACAGCCAAAAAGTACCAGTGATGCTTGGAATCGAATTGAATATCGTCCACTAGAGGGGTTTACTTACGCCGTTACACCTTTCAACTTTACAGCTATTGCAGGGAATTTACCTGCATGTATGGCATTAATGGGTAATGTGGTAGTTTGGAAACCTAGTGATAGCCAAGTGTACTCTGCAAAAGTAATCATGGACATATTTAAAGAAGCTGGGGTTCCTGCTGGAGTTATTAACGTGGTATTTGGAGATGCTGTTATGATTACTAATACTGTGATGGCAAGTCCAGATTTTTCTGGGTTACATTTTACTGGTTCTACTTTCATCTTTAAAGAACTATGGAAACAAATAGGAAATAATATTCATAATTATAAAACCTATCCAAGAATTGTTGGAGAAACTGGTGGTAAAGATTTTATTGTAGCACACAAATCGGCTCATCCAAAACAAGTAGCTACTGCTATTGTTCGTGGTGCCTTTGAGTTTCAAGGACAGAAATGTAGTGCTGCTTCAAGAGCTTACATACCAAAAAGCTTATGGAGCGATGTAAAAAATATGATAATTAAAGATGTGAAATCTTTCAAAATGGGTTCCCCTGAGGATTTGAGTAACTTTATTACTGCCGTAATTCACGAAGGCTCTTTTGTTAAATTAGCTAAATACATTGATCAAGCTAAAGCGGATAATGATGCTGAAATTATTGTTGGTGGTGGTTATGATAAAAGTATAGGATATTTTATTGAACCTACAGTTATTGTTGCGAAAGATCCAAAATACACAACGATGAGTACCGAGTTATTTGGACCTGTAATTACTATTTATGTTTACGAAGATGATGCTTACGCTGAAACTTTAAAATTAGTTAATGAAACTAGTGAATACGCTTTAACTGGAGCTATTCTTTCAACAGATAGATATGCTATTACTCAAGCTACTGAAGCTCTTCAAAATTGTGCTGGGAATTTTTACATCAATGATAAACCAACTGGTGCTGTAGTTGGGCAACAACCTTTTGGTGGTGCCAGAGCATCAGGCACTAATGATAAAGCTGGTAGTTCACAAAATTTATTACGTTGGGTATCACCTAGAATGATAAAAGAAACGTTTGTAACACCAACAGATTACCGGTATCCATTTTTAGGTGAATAAAAATTAGTTATCTTTAATAACATTACCCCAACACTAAAATGGCATATTATTTGTTGTTCAAAAAGCTATGAGAGAAAAAATTATTTTACTGCTTATTTTATTTCCAACACTTGTTTTTTCACAAGTAAATAAAATTTTTAGACAAGCCAATAGAACTACAGATTTAAACGAGAAAATCTTACTTTTAACACAAGTTATTGATCTTGAACCAAAAAATTTAGATGCTTATTTTTTTAGAGCTATTGCTAAAAATGATTTAGGTGATTATCTCGGAGCCATAGTTGATTATTCTAAAATAATTGTTGAAGAACCGGACGCAGACACCTATTATAATAGAGGCAACTCTAGATATAGCTTAAAAGATTTTACTGGAGCAAAACAAGATTATGCTAAGGCCTTTATGCTAGACGAAAATTTTACAGATGCGTTATATAGTTTAGGCTGCGTCAAGTATGATTTAGGAGAATATCAAGATGCTATTAAGGATTTCTCAAACGTACTTAAGGTTGCCCCAAATGAATCTAAAGTATACACTTTAAGAGCAAATGCTTATAAAGCTTTAGAGGATTTTCAAAATGCATTAGAGGATTACAACACTGCTATTTTAATTGAACAAACAATTGACTCATATTACAGTAGAGGGCTATTTTTTATTGATATAAAATACTATAAAGAAGCTATTAGAGATTTTACCATAGTATTAAGAGCCGATAAAAATAATGCCTATGCCTATTTTTATAGAGGTGCATCAAACTTATTTTTAGGAAAATTTCTTGATGCTATTTCAGATTTCTCGAAAGCTTTAGAATTTGATGCTATGGATTTTGATGCTTATCTTGGTTTAGCAATGTCATATAATAAAGTAAATGATGTTGTTAACGCTAAAGCTAACTTTGAAAAGGCTAACTCTATAATTGCCCCAAATGAGTCCATTTCAAGTATTGAGCAATACGGAAACACATTCTGGTTCATAAACCAATATTTTTATTTTAATAACAGTATTAACGAGCTCATCAAATTAAAATAAAAATTTTAAAAGAATTACAAAAGGAGTTTAAACAATATAATTTTTCGTAATTCTAGTATGAGAATTATACTAACCATCACACTTACGCTAAGTTCTTTGCTTACTTTTAGTCAAGTCCATAAACTTTTTAGCGAGGCATTACGAGAAGACACCTCGCAAACAAAAAAGATTGAACTTTTAAACCAAATAATAGCCTTAGAGCCAAAAAATTTAGATGCATATTCTGTTAGAGGTCAAATAAAAAATGACTTAGGAGACTTTTCAGGAGCTATTTTTGATTATTCAAAGATAATTATGGAAGCACCAGATTCATATACCTACCTATACAGAGGAGATGCTAGATATAAAATGGGTAATATTGAAGGTGCAAAACTAGATTATAAGAAAGCTTTAGAACTAGATAAGAGTTTAGTTGAAGCTCGGTATGGCCTAGGAACTATTAAATATGGCTCTGGTGATTATAATGCCGCTTTTTTAGATTTCAATGTAATAATCACAAATTTTTATTCAAACAACAAAGATTTTTCAAAATTCGACACCTTCAAAAAATCGTTATGGATGAGAGCTTTAACATATGAGGCTTTGGAACAGCCTTACGAAGCCCTAAAAGATTATACAAACATTATAACTTATGACCATACCTCTGAAAATTATTATAACAGAGGTGAATTACTTATAAAATTAAAACTATATGCTGAGGCAAATAAAGATTTTAAAAAATCTGTATCCTTAAACAAAAAAAACTTATTTGCTTATTTTTACAAAGGCGCTTCTAACTTATATTTAGGTGATTTTTTAAAAGCAATTTCTGATTTTTCGGAAGTAATTAAATATGATTCCACAGATTTTGATGCATATCTTGGTTTAGCAATTGCCTATAAAAAATTAAAAGATTCAGAAAAAGCTAAACAAAATTTCGACATGGCAAACCAAATAATTTCTCCTGATAAAACTATAAATTCAATTCTGGACTATTCGAATACGTTCTGGTTTAAAAATGAATATTTTTATTTTAACCATTATATTAACGAATTAATGAAATTAAAAAAAGTTAACCCTTAAATTTTAAAGGCAAATGAACCATTTTTTTTGTCTCATAAAAATCTTCAGAAAAATAATCACTTAAGTTATAAATAGTAGCATTCTTGTAATCATTTAATTCTTCAGACAAATCCCCTCCCTTTAAATACAAAATGCCATTTTTTAAATCCTGCTTTTGCTCTTTAGCTATTTTTCCTTTTACCCAATGCACAAAAGTAGGCATTGCTGCTACTGCTCTACTTACAATAAAATCATAAGTATCATTAATTTCTTCCACTCTACTATGCGTGGTTTTTACATTTATTAACCCTAAACCCTCAACTACTTCATCAACAACTTTCAGTTTTTTTGCAATACTATCAACTAAATGGAAGGAGCACTCAGGAAACATGATTGCTAATGGGATACCTGGAAATCCACCACCTGTCCCAACATCTAGAATTTTACTACCATCTTTAAAACTTATTACTTTGGCAATACCTAATGAATGTAAGACATGGCGCAAATAAAGCTCATCGATATCTTTACGAGAAACGACATTAATCTTTAAATTCCAGTCTTGATAAAGAGATTCCAGAAGACTAAATTTATGAATTTTATCTTGAGAAAGATTAGGGAAATACTTTAAAATGAGCTGCATTTTTGTTAAATTTTCAACAAAAATATACTTTTTAAATACATTATTTTACAAAAAAACGTTATTACTTAACTTCGAATATACCTATCTTTGTAACAAATATGTTAATTCGGAATTTTCAGAATAGCATATTAAATTTAATAGCATGACTAAACAGACATTATCATTTTCAAGAACCGACTCCGCAAAATTCTTTAGAACTCTCAACAAACGCGTTAATGATTATTTTAAAGATAACAATGTAAAACGTACTGGAAACTGGAAAATTTGGGTAAAAACAATTGTAATGTTTTCTTTATTTTTAACGCCTTATTTTCTAATCTTAACCCTAAACATTCCTGGATGGGCTCAATTATTACTTACCGTAGTTATGGGAATTGGCATGGCAGGTGTTGGGATGAACGTGATGCATGATGGGAATCATGGCTCTTTTTCTAACAAAGAATGGATTAACCGATTAATGGGAAGCAGTATATATATACTTGCTGGAAATGCATATAATTGGAAAGTACAGCATAATGTTTTACATCATACTTACACAAATATTCATGGTCATGACGAAGATTTAGATGCTGGTCGCATATTACGATTCACTAAACATTCTGAATGGAAATGGCATCATAAATTTCAACATTACTATTCTGTTTTACTTTATGGGTTGTTGACAATAAACTGGGCAATTACAACTGATTGGCAACAAATGCGTCGTTATATGAAACGCAAATTGTCATACGGAAAATTCCCAAATCCAGTTTGGAATTGGAGTAAATTAGTAATTTCAAAAATAATTTACGTCGCAATTTGGATAGTATTACCTATGATGTTTTTAGAAATTTCTTGGTGGAAAATTTTATTAGGTTTTTTTGTTATGCATTACACTGCAGGATTAATTTTAAGTGTTGTTTTTCAACTAGCTCATGTTATGGAAGATGCTGAGATGCCATTACCAGAACCAGATGGTACCATGAAAAATACTTGGGCTATTCATCAATTAAAAACAACTATTAATTTTAGTACAAATAATAAAATTGTTAATTGGTTTACTGGTGGATTAAACCATCAAGTAGAGCACCATATTTTTCCACATATAAGTCATGTACATTATACTAAAATATCAAAAATAGTTAAAGAAACTGCGAAAGAATTTAACTTACCATACAACGAATATAAAACAACCCGTAAGGCTATTATTGCTCATTTTAAATACTTAAGAGAGATGGGAATGAAACCAGCTTTACAAGTCTAACCAAATTATTTATTATAATTTAATGCAATTACTATCAGATAGAATTTTAAACATGGCTACGTCTGCAACGTTAGCTATGGCTGCAAAAGCACGCGAACTTAGAGGCGAAGGAAAAGATATTATTGGTTTAAGTTTGGGAGAACCAGACTTTAATACTCCTGATTTTATTAAAGATGCAGCTATTCAAGCAATTAATGAAAATTACAACTCATATTCACCTGTTGACGGCTATGCTGATTTAAAAGACGCCATAATAACTAAATTTAAACGAGACAATAATTTAACATATACTCCTGCGCAAATTGTAGTTTCTACCGGAGCGAAACAGTCTTTGGCAAATATAGCTGCGGTATTAACAAACAAAGGAGATGAAGTTATATTACCTTGCCCATATTGGGTAAGTTATGCAGATTTAATAAAACTAAATGATGGTATTCCTGTTGAAGTAAAAACTTCAATAGATACCGATTTTAAAATGACACCTTCTCAACTTGAAGCTGCCATTACACCAAACACTAAGATGATTTGGTTTAGTTCTCCATGTAATCCAAGCGGTTCTGTTTACAGTAAAAAAGAATTAAGAGCTTTAGCAGATATTTTAATAAAACACCCTAATATTTATGTGGTCTCGGATGAAATTTACGAACATATAAATTATGGTGAAGGTCATGCGAGTATAGCTGAATTTGAAGATATGTATGATAGAACCATTACAGTAAACGGGGTTTCTAAAGCCTTTGCAATGACTGGATGGCGTATTGGTTATATTGGTGGGCCTGAAAAAATAGCACGTGCTTGTAACAAAATGCAAGGCCAAATTACAAGTGGTGCTAATTGTATTGCACAACGCGCTGTTATTACCGCTTTAAATGCATCTCCTTCTAAAGTGCAATACATGATTGATGAGTTTAAAGTGCGTCGTGATTTGATTTTAGGATTATTAAATGACATTGAGGGCTTTAAAACCAATATCCCAGAAGGTGCTTTCTATGTATTTCCTAATATTACACATTACTTCGGAAAAACGCTTAGGGGTAAAAAAATAAATAATGCTTCTGATTTATCAATGTATTTGCTCGAAGAAGCCTTAGTAGCTACTGTGGATGGTGATGCATTTGGAAATCCAGATTGTATTCGTATTTCATATGCTGCTTCACAAGAACAAATTATTGAAGCAATAAAACGTATAAGAGAGGCTTTAAGCTAAAAATAAATAACATAATCATAAAGCCGCTAATAATTTATTAGTGGCTTTTTTAATATCTTTAATTGAAAATTAAAAGTATGATAATAAGAAATAAAGATAGCTTTAAAGCTATGCCTGAATGACAGCAAGTAGTATAACTTCTACTTTTTACACGTTGACGAATTCCAAATATTGATTTTGAAGAAACATTTTTTAAACTCTCAGTTACTAATGACTTATATTCAGAATTTAAAAAACCTAAAGGCTCACTAACTAAGTCTTCATTTTTTTTACGTAAAGACTCTAATTCTTGAAGTGTAATTACTAATTCCATAATTAATTATTTTTGGTTGTTATAAAAAGAAGACGTTCATACGAACAAAATGTTACAATCTCAATAATGAATAAAAAAGGTTAAAATATTTTCTTAAAAAGAATTTGCAAGCAATATTGGTAATGAATAATTAATAATTCTTTTAGATTAGATCTCCAAAAAAAAATATAATTAAAAAAATAAACATACAAATTAACGACTCAAAATTGAGTTATTTTATCCTAGAAGATTCTTTATTCAATAAAAAAATCCAGATAGACACAGTAAAAAAATTATTATACACAATTAATTTTAAAACCAGTAACGTTTACATTTGATATAAAATTGGGTATTTTTAGTGTAATAACAGCCAAAATGCAAAAGTATTACTGTAAAAAGTTTTTTTGAAAATAATTGTATTTTTATATGGTGGATAATATAGTATTTTTGTAACTATCTAATATTTAGTGTTATACAAAAACGATAACTAAAAAAAATATTTTAGTTAATATTTTAATTTATCTATTCCTCCAGAAAAAAGGTGTTAATAAAATAAGAACTGTAAACAACTCTAAACGACCTATAAGCATTAAAAAAGACGCCCACCATTTACCCAAAGCAGGCAATTCGTAATAGTTGTTTACCGGTCCAAAATCCCCTAAAGCTGGTCCAACATTACCTAATGTGGATGCAGCTAAACCAATAGCAGATCTAAATTCAATACCAAGTATAGAGAATCCCAAAGATCCAATAATAAATGACAACATGTACAGAATAAAGAACCCTAAAATATTAAATACAATATCACCAGATATGGCTCTTTTATTATAGCGAACTGGCAATATAGCATTTGGATGAAGCGTACGTTTAAACTCTAAAAAGCCATTTTTTATCAATATTAAGTGCCTAACAACCTTAACACCTCCAGAGGTACTTCCAGCAGAACCACCTAAAAACATTAATCCGAAAAAGAAAACCATTAAAAACGGGGTCCATAATGTGTAATCTGCAGTTACAAAACCGGTAGTAGTAACTATTGATAAAACCTGAAATAATGCATGTCTGAAAGAACTCTCAGCTCTTCCCCATACCATTGGATGTGGTATGGAAGATTCTGAAATATTAGCCCTAAAATATATGATTAAAGCTGCAATAATTGTAAAAATAGCAATGAACTTAAAATACAATTTAAACTCTTCGTCATGAATAATTTTTTGCACTTTCCCTTTAAATGCGAAATAGCTTAAAACAAAATTTGTCCCTGCTAGAAACATAAATAATATGATAATATATTGAATAATTGGATTGCCATTCCAATAAGCTACACTGGCATTTTTTGTAGAAAAACCACCTGTTGATAACGTACAAAGTGCATGATTAATAGCATCAAAAAAAGACATACCAGCTACTTGCAATAAAATGGTTTCGGCTGCAGTGTATCCAAAATAAATAAGCCATAATCTCTTTGCTGTATCTGTAATTCTAGGATGTAATTTATCAGCACTTGGTCCGGGTGCTTCCGCAGCAAAAAGCTGCATACCTCCAATTCCCAACAATGGTAAAATTGCTATGGCCAATACAATAATCCCCATACCACCAATCCAATGTGTTAAACTTCTCCAAAACAAAACACCTTTTGGAACAGCTTCAATATCATTTAAAATAGAAGCACCAGTTGTTGTATAACCAGAAATAGTTTCGAAAAATGCATTTGTAAAACTAGGGATACTTTCAGTTAAAACATAAGGCAAACAACCTGATAGCGACATAATAATCCAACCAAAGGTTACTACAATATAGCCTTCGCGTTTATTCATTTCTTTGTTATGGTTTTTTGTAAAAATCATAACCAATAAACCCGCTATTAATGTGGTAATCCCTGCTAAAAATATTTCTAGTGTAACGCCATCTTTATATATCAAACTTATCAGAGCTGATAAGAGCATAAAACCACCATTAAATAATAACAGTAATCCTAAGAAATGGAAAATAATTTTGTAGTTTAATTTCATCCTAACGGAATAATTTTTCAACACCTTTTATTGATTGCAATAAGCTACACACCACTACCCTATCACCTTCTTGTATTTTAAAACTCCCTAAAGCTATAATACCTATACCATTTCTAATAACACCGCCTATAATAGCAGATCTAGGAAAATCAACATCTTTTATATATTTATTGCAAATTGCTGATGTTGCTTTTACTTGAAATTCTAACAATTCAGCATTCATGTTGCTTAATTTCGTCATAGCTAAAACTTCCCCTTTACGGATGTATCTAAAAATATTATTGGCTGCTAAAAGTTTTTTGTTGATGAGTGTCTCAATACCAATTGAATGCGATAGTTCGAAATAATCCATATTTTCAACCAAAGCAATTGTTTTGCTAACGCCTTTAGATTTAGCGACCAAACAAGACATGATATTGGTTTCTGAATTGGCACCAACAGCAATAAAAGCATCCATTTCGCTAATATTTTCCTCATCTAATAAATCAACATTCCGTCCATCACTGTGAATTACTAAAACATTTGGCAAATCATCTGCAATATCAAAAGCACGTTCTTTATTTTCTTCAAGAAGCTTAACATTAAATCCTTTTTCACATAAATCTCTAGCTGTTTTGTAACCAATTTGGCTACCACCTAAAATCATCACATTTTTAATCTCTTTATTTGCTTTACCTGTTAATCTACACAATTCTTCACCACCCCCTTCTGAAGTTATAAAAACCACATTATCACCTCTCTTAAACTCGGTATCACCTCTTGGGATTATTGTAAATTGTGTTCCAAAACGCTGAATAGCAATTGGAATAAAATGAATTTCTGGAAAAATTTTTGCTGCTTCCTTTACTGTTTTACCAACAAATGACGCAGAGCTAGATAGCGTTAAACCAACCATGGTAAGTGCACCTTCTTCAAACTCATAAGTATCATTGAAAGAAGACTGTTTTAATGATAATTCAATCTCTGAAGCCGCTAAAGATTCGGGAGAAATTAACTCATCAATACCAAATTTAGTAAAACCTACCTCATCTTTATGATGAATAAATTCGGTATTAGTAATTCTAGCTATGGTTTTTTTAGACCCCAACTGTTTAGCTAAAACACAAGCGGTAATATTGGTTGTTTCACTAGCAGTTACCGCTATAAATAAATCTGAGCTTTCAACCTTAGAATCTTTTAAAATGGCAATAGATGTGGCATCACCACGAATAACTTTAATATCTAAATGTGTATCAGCGTAAACTAAACTATCTTTATTGGTATCTATTAAAGTAATCTCTTGAGATTCATAAGAAAGTAATTTTGCTAAATGAAATCCAACTTCACCAGCACCAGCAATAATAATCTTCATTATTTTAGTATCATAAAAAGTATCACAAATATACTATAAATAACACATTGCAACATAGATTTGAGGTTATAATTAATTATAGAGGTATTGCGTAAAGCTTTTTTAAAAGTTTATCTTTGCAAAAAAAATTGAAGTTTTGACAAAAATAAAGCCCTACAAAAACAGTGATTTAGGAAAAAAAGAACAGGTCACAAAGATGTTTGATACCATTTCTGGAGAATATGACGATTTAAATCGAGTTATATCATTTGGTATAGATATTAAATGGCGTAAAAAAGTTGTTGAAATTGTAAAAAATAGTAATCCAGAGCGTATTTTAGACATTGCTACTGGAACTGGAGATTTAGCAATTAATTTGGCTGAAACTCGCGCTAAAAATATTATTGGTTTAGACATTAGTAGTGGCATGCTTGAAATTGGTAAGGAAAAAATCAAAAAGAAAGCTTTAGACTCTAAAATTAAAATGGTTTTAGGTGATAGTGAAAACATGCCTTTTGATGACAGCAGTTTTGATGCAATAACCGTTGCTTTTGGCGTACGTAATTTTGAAACTTTAGAAAACGGCTTAAAAGAAATTTATAGAGTTTTAAAACCAAATGGTACATTTGTAATTTTAGAGACATCGGTTCCTACCAAATCGCCCTACAAACAAGGATATAATTTTTATACAAAAAACATCTTACCACTCATAGGGAAAGCTTTTTCTAAAGACAGAAGTGCTTACAAATATTTATGCGAATCGGCATCTGTTTTTCCTTATGGTGAGGAACTAAACAATATTTTACGTAAAATTGGGTTTATTAATGTTGAAGATTTTCCACAAACCTTTGGCGTGGCAACAATTTATAAATCATCTAAGTAATTATATGAAGCAGTTTTTTGCAATAATTTTGTTTTTATTTGTTTTTCAAGCATCACATGCACAACTTTTTAAAAAAGAAAAAGTGTCTTATGATGCCAATCAAGGTAGAGGTTCTACAGATAACAACTTATTGCGATGGGGTTATTTTTTAGGTATTAACAATTACGATTTTAACTTTGATTATAACGAAGATTTACGAGATATTAACGTGAAAAGAGGCCCAGGCTTTAATGTTGGTTTAATAGGAAATTTACGTATAAACAGTTTCATCGATTTACGTTTAGAACCCGGTTTACTCATTACTACAAGAGAATTGTATTACAGTGAAAGTTACTTTAATGGCACACCAGATGTTAGAAGTTCTGATTTAGTTAGAGAAGTAAAATCTACATACATTCACCTCCCTTTGCTATTAAAGATTTCTACCAAGCGTGTAAATAATTTTAAACCATTTATTGTTGGTGGCTTTTCAACTGCTTTAAATTTATCTAGTAACCAAGATAATCCTGAAGATAACAGTAACGGACAATTTAGAACAACTAAAAACTCACTTTTTTATGAACTTGGTTTTGGGGTTGATTTCTATTTACACAACTTTAAGTTTACTCCTTCTATTCGGGGCCTTTTTGGAATGAATGATGAATTAATTAGAGACAAAGATCCAAATAGCCCATGGACAAGTAATATTGCAGGCATGAGAACTAGAGGTGTATTCATTAATTTTACGTTTCAGTAAATTTATTTCCTCTTAAACTCACTCAATAATATTGCAGTTGCAGTCGCTACATTTAAACTTTCAGTTGCTTGTAAATCTCCAAATCTAGGAATGGTTATTTTTTCATTAACCAAAGCTTTTATGTTTTCAGAAATACCATTAGCTTCATTTCCCATAACTAAAATACCTGTTTTTATATTTTCTTTTTTATAGATATTTTCACCTTCCATAAAAGCTCCATAAATAGGCAAATCTGTTTCTTTTAAAAAATTATTTAAATCAATATAACTCATATTAACACGCGTAATAGAACCCATTGTGGACTGAATTACTTTTGGATTAAAACAATCTACCGTTTCTTTGCTACAAACTAAATTTGTTATTCCAAACCAATCACAAAGTCTAATGATGGTTCCTAAGTTACCAGGATCCCTAACATCATCAAGTGCTAAAATCAATCCCTCATTTTCAATAGGCTTTAAATCAGGAATTTTAAAAATAGCTAAGGCTTTATTCGGAGTTCTAAAAAAACTAATCTTTTTTAAATCTCCATCAGAAATTAAAATTTCTTTTTTGGCATCAAAATTGAAAGGTTCTGTCGTATATAATTCGTAAAGCAAAAAATTAGAGTTCAGCAATTCAGAAATTGTTTTAATTCCTTCAACAACAAATAAACCATGTTGTTGCCTATATTTTTTTTGCTTTAAACTCGTTATTAATTTTATTTGATTTTTAGAAAGCATGCCTTCTTTATTATTTTTTTATAAAGAAAAGAAAATATTACTTAGATTAAGTTTATGAAGCCATATTTAAATTTATTTCAGATAGAATAATGTATTTTTGAGCAAGTTTTTAAACTTTTCAGTTTTAACCTTTAACACTAGTAATAAAAATTAATTATCCTTTTCAATTGAACAAACAACTCACAAAAATATTGATTTCAATATGTTTCATAACATGTTTCACATCTTGTGACACAACTAAACGAGTTGCTAAAGATGAGTATTTATTAACAAAAAATACCATTTTAGTTGATGGTGAAAAGGATAATAGTGAAACTTTAAACAACCTTCTTTACCAGCAACCAAATATCAAAATCCCACTTTTAAATACGCCTTTGCGATTGCATATTTATAATACAGCACGTCCAAATATAGACTCTATAATTAAAAATAATTTAAACAAAAGACCAAATAAGAAAGAAAATTATGAGCGTCTTTTATCAAAAAAACAATTAAACAAATACATACAATCGCGAAGGGATTTTAATGCATGGTTAAAAAAAACTGGTGAAGCTCCTATTATTGTTGATGAGGAAAAAACTAAAAGATCTGTTAATCGTATTCAAGATTATTATATAAACAATGGTTGGTTTGATGTAAATACAACACATGACATCCTAAAAAATGATACTAAACAATCTGAAGTTGTTTATAAAATTGAAAAAGGACCTGCTTTTTATATAGATTCAATTAATGAAAATATAAAATCACCCATTATTGATACCCTATATAAAAACATCAAAAAAAGTACATTAGTAAAACCGAATGAACAATATAAAACGGCTAATTTTAATCAAGAACGCGATAGAATTTCTAGTGAATTGAGAAATTCTGGAATTTATCATTTTAAACCAGATTATGTAACTTTTGAAATGGATACCATTGGAACCCATAAAAAAGTTAATGTTGATATTAACATCCAAAATAGAGCTATAAGAACTACAGACTCTACAACCTATCAACCTTTTAAAATTTACTCAATAAGTGACATTAGTTTAATTACAGACGACGCTTTTGAAAACAGAGGAAAACCTTTTCAGGATTCCATATCCTACAATGGTTATAAAATATACAGCTATAATAAATTACGTTACAGACCAAAAGCACTAACTGATGCTATTTTTATGAATGCTGGTGAAATATTTAGAGATATTGACAGAACTAGAACTTATAGACATTTAAACGAATTACGCACTTTTAAATACCCTAACATTGAATATGTTGAAAATCTTGATAATACGCTTTCTAGTACGATTAGGCTAACACCCCTAAAAAAGTTTAGTTTAGGTTTTAGTACTGATGTATCTCAAAGCAATATTCAAACTGTTGGATTTTCGTTAAATCCTAGCTTACTTATAAGAAACATATTCCGAGGCGCAGAAACTTTTGAAATATCTGGAATTGCATCAATTGGCGCTTCTAAAGATGGCAAACAAGCTGGCGATCCATTTTTCGATATTAATGAATATGGTGTCGATTTCAAATTAACCATTCCTAGATTATTTTCACCATTTTACACAGAAGGCATTATCCCAAAATATATGTCTCCCAATACAAAAATCAATTTATCAACCACAAGTCAAACAAATATTGGTCTAGATAAACGAACCTTTAGTAGCGCTTTTAGCTATAATTGGTATCCCAATTCAAAAGTATCTAACAAACTTGATATATTTAATATTCAATACGTTAGAAATTTAAATATTGAAAACTATTTTAGGATTTATGATAATTCATACAACACTTTAAATCAAGTAGCAAGGAATATCAATTATATTTCTAATGATGCTTTTTTAAATATACCAAATGCTAATAATCCATTAAACGAAACTGATATTTTTATAAATGAAGTTTTAACAAATAACACTTCTCTAAATCAAACTGATGAAGAATTCAAAACAGTTTCTGGAATTGATGAAAGAAAACAACGATTAACTGAAAATAACTTAATCTTATCTTCAAGTTTAAGTTTTACCAATGATGAACGTACTAATTTAATTGATAACGATTTTTCAATTTTTAAAGCAAAAATAGAAATAGCAGGGAATTTGTTATCTAGTACAGCCACATTAATTGGATTACCAAAGAATAATGACAACAGATACGAACTTTTTAATGTAGCCTATTCTCAGTTCATAAAAACCGAATTAGATTACACAAAACATTGGGATTTAGGCAGTAAAAATGTATTAGCCATTAGAAGTTTTTTAGGTATTGCTATTCCATACGGCAATTCAAACAACATCCCTTTTGCAAAAAGTTTTTTTGCAGGTGGACCCAACGATAATCGTGCTTGGACAGCCTATAGCTTAGGGCCAGGTAGCTTTGAAACTACTAATGAGTTTAATGAAGCCAACTTAAAAATAACTTTAAGTGCAGAACAACGTTTTAATCTTTTTGGAAATCTAAATGGTGCTTTATTTGTTGATGCAGGTAATATCTGGAATGTCTTAGATAATGTAGAAGATGAGCGTGCTACTTTTAATAACTTTAGTTCTTTAGAAGATATAGCCATAGGTTCTGGTTTTGGTTTACGCTATGATTTTAGTTTTTTCGTTTTTAGGTTTGATATTGGTTTTAAAACATACGACCCTTCTTACCAAAATGAAAATAGATGGTTTAACGATTATAACTTTTCAAAGGCTGTTTATAACATAGGTATTAATTACCCATTCTAGATAAATTTTACTATAACGTTTTAGTCTACTTTTAATGTTTTCAAGCTATAAAATCGAAACTACTTATTCAAAAATTGATTACTTTTGAAAACTTGTTATTACAAATCAAAAAATTAACTTAAAATATGGGACACAACATAAAACCAGGAGTTGCAACAGGAAAAGAAGTTCAAGCAATTTTTAATCATGCAAAAGCTAATAATTACGCTTTACCTGCTGTAAACGTTATAGGTTCAGATACCATCAATGGTGTTTTAGAAGCGGCAAAAGATTTAAATGCTCCTGTTATCATCCAATTTTCTAATGGTGGCGCACAATTTAATGCTGGTAAAGGCTTAAATAACGATGGACAAAAAGCAGCTATAGCTGGTGCCATAGCTGGTGCAAAACACGTGCACACTCTTGCTGAAGCATATGGTGTTCCTGTGATTTTACATACAGACCATTGCGCAAAAAAACTGTTACCTTGGATTGATGGGTTATTAGATGCTAGTGAAAAGCATTTTACTGAAACTGGTAAATCACTATTTAGTTCTCATATGATTGACTTATCTGAAGAACCTATTGAAGAAAATATCGAAATATGCAAAACCTACTTAAAACGCATGTCCAAAATGGGGATGACATTAGAAATTGAATTAGGTATTACTGGTGGTGAAGAAGATGGTGTAGATAATAGCGATGTAGACGATTCAAAATTATACACCCAACCAGAGGAAGTTGCTTATGCTTATGAAGAATTAAGTAAAGTAAGCTCGCAATTTACCATTGCTGCTGCTTTTGGAAACGTACACGGTGTTTACAAACCAGGAAACGTAAAATTAACACCAAAAATTTTAAAAAATTCTCAAGAATATATTACTAAGAAATACGGCGTTGAACACAATCATATTGATTTTGTGTTCCATGGTGGCTCTGGTTCTACTGTTGAAGAAATTCGTGAAGGCATCAGCTACGGTGTAATAAAAATGAATATTGATACTGATTTACAGTATGCTTTTATGGCAGGTATTCGTGACTATATGGATGATAAAAAAGATTATTTACAAGGCCAAATTGGTAATCCTGAAGGTGAAGATTCTCCAAATAAAAAATATTATGATCCAAGAGTTTGGTTACGTGAAGGTGAAAAAACTTTTGTAGACCGTTTAAAAAAGGCTTTTGAAGATTTAAATAATGTAAATACTTTATAAGACTTATATATAAAAATTAAAAAACAATCTCGTTTAAACTTAATGAATAATAAGGTTTGAACGAGATTTTATTTTTTATTGAAACAAATCTTAAGAGACGTTTTACAAATTTTGATTTTAAATAATAAAAAAAGTAATTTTATATGTTTTACATTTGCAGAATAACTAACTAAACCATCGATTTTAAGATTTTGTTAAAATCGTTTATTTAAAATTATAAATCATATGTCTTGGTTTAAAAGAAAAACAAAAGGAATAACAACTACAACTGAAGAGAAAAAAGATACTCCCAAAGGTTTGTGGTACAAATCACCAACTGGCAAAATAGTGGACGCAGAAGAGTTAGAAAAAAACTTTTATGTAAGTCCTGAAGATGGATATCACGTAAGAATAGGCAGTAAAGAATACTTCGAAATCCTCTTTGATGATAATAAATTTAAAGAATTAGATGCTAATCTAGAATCTAAAGATCCTTTAAAATTTGTTGACACAAAAAAATATCCAGACCGTTTAAAATCTGCTCAAGAAAAAACTAACTTAAAAGATGCCGTTAGATGTGCTGTTGGAAAATCTAAAGGAAAAGATTTAGTAATAGCCTGTATGGATTTTGCTTTTATTGGTGGATCGATGGGTAGTGTTGTGGGCGAAAAAATTGCAAGAGCTGCAGATTATTCTTTAAAAAAGAATATACCATTAATGGTTATATCCAAATCAGGAGGTGCTAGAATGATGGAAGCTGCATTATCACTTATGCAATTAGCAAAAACTTCAGTGAAATTAGCGCAGTTGGCTGATGCTGGGATTCCTTATATTTCTTTATGCACAGATCCAACAACTGGTGGTACAACAGCATCATTTGCTATGTTAGGAGACATCAATATTAGCGAACCTGGAGCTTTAATTGGTTTTGCAGGACCTAGAATTGTAAGAGACACTACTGGTAAAGAATTACCAGAAGGATTTCAAACCTCTGAATTTTTATTAGAGCATGGTTTTCTTGATTTTATTACACTACGTAAAGACTTAAAAAACAAAGTGAATCAGTATTTAGATTTAATATTAAATCACCCTTTAAGAGCTTAGGTTTTCAATTAGTTTATAGCCAGGATTTTCAGTAGTATTAAACAATATAAGATTTTTAACTTTTAACTTTTAACTTTCAACTTAAAAGCAGTATATTTGGCACTCGAAAGAAAGACTTTCGTGTACATAAAAATCATTTACAAAAATATTAGCATGTATTTAGCAAAAGAAGTAAAAGCAGAAATCTTCTCAAAACACGGTAAAAGTGCAAACGACACCGGTAGTGCAGAAGGACAAATTGCGTTATTTACGCACAGAATTAACCACTTAACAGAGCACTTAAAAAATAATCGTAAAGATTATAACACAGAGCGTTCTTTGGTAAAACTAGTAGGAAAACGTCGTTCTTTATTAGATTACTTAATTAAGAAGGATATCTTAAGATATCGTGCGATAGTAAAAGAATTAGGATTAAGAAAATAATTACAAAAAGAGGCTTTTCAGGCTCTTTTTTGTTTTTGCGTTAGGGATTGAAGTGAAAATCCTTTTGCCTTTGCAAAAGATTGTAGCGTAAAGCCCTACCCTTTTAGGGTAACGCCTAAATACATAACAACTCTATCGAAAAAGAGTATAAATTTTCGAATTGAAGAAGCTAATTATAGTTTTTCATTGGTCGAACACACAACAACTACACACAACAACACAACGACCATTGTTTAATTAGATTTAAAAAAATTATGATTCCACAAGTTTTTAAAGAGGTTATAGACCTTGGAGATGGACGTACAATTTCCATCGAAACCGGAAAATTAGCAAAACAGGCACATGGTTCTGTTGTTGTACAATCCGGAAAATGTATGCTATTGTGTACAATAGTATCAAACTACCAGCAGAGTGCTGTTGATTTTTTACCGCTAACTGTAGATTACCGTGAAAAATTTGCTGCTGCAGGACGCTACCCAGGAGGTTTCTTTAAAAGAGAAGCAAGACCTAGCGATGGTGAGGTTTTAACAATGCGTTTGGTAGATCGTGTTTTACGCCCATTATTCCCAAAAGATTACCATGCAGAAACTCAAGTTATGATTCAGTTAATGTCTCATGATGATGAAGTTATGCCTGATGCCATGGCTGGGTTAGCCGCATCGGCTGCAATTCAGTTAAGCGATGTACCTTTTGAAACGCCTATTTCTGAGGTTAGAGTTGGGAGAATTGATGGCCAATTTATTATCAATCCAACGTATGCACAACTTCTTCAATCTGATATTGATATGGTTATCGGTGCATCAGCAGATTCTGTAATGATGGTTGAAGGTGAAATGGATGAGATTTCTGAAGAAGAAATGGTTGAAGCTATTAAATTTGCTCATGATGCTATTAAATTACAATGTGCAGCACAGGTAAAGTTAGCTGAAGCATTTGGAAAAAAAGAAACTCGTGAATATGAACCAGAGCTTGAAGATGAAGCACTAGCAAAAAAAGTTCACGATTTAACTTATGACAAAGTGTATGCTGTAGCAAGAGCTGCATCAGCAAAACATGAACGTAGCGCTGCTTTTGATGCCATTAAAGAAGAAGTAAAGGCAACTTTTACTGAAGAAGAATTAGCTGATTATGGCGGTATGGTTTCTAAATATTTCTATAAAGCTGAGAAAAAAGCGGTAAGAGATTTAACTTTAAATGAAGGTTTACGTTTAGATGGACGTAAAACAACTGACATCAGACCAATTTGGTGTGAGGTTGATTATTTACCATCTACACATGGTTCGTCTATATTTACACGTGGAGAAACTCAAGCTTTAGCCACTGTAACTTTAGGAACTTCTAGAGAAGCCAACCAAATAGATATGCCATCTTTTGAAGGTGAAGAGCGTTTCTATTTACATTATAACTTCCCTCCTTTTTCAACTGGTGAAGCGCGCCCATTAAGAGGTACGTCTCGTAGAGAAGTAGGACACGGAAACTTAGCACAACGTGCTTTAAAAGGTATGATCCCAGATGATTACGCCTATACTGTAAGAGTTGTTTCTGAAGTTTTAGAAAGTAATGGCTCATCATCAATGGCTACTGTTTGTGCTGGTACTATGGCACTTATGGATGCTGGTGTACCCATGAAAAAACCAGTTTCTGGTATAGCTATGGGATTAATATCGGATGCTGAAACTGGAAAATATGCAGTATTATCTGATATTTTAGGTGATGAAGATCATTTAGGTGACATGGACTTTAAAGTAACTGGTACAGCAGAAGGTATTACAGCTTGCCAAATGGATATTAAAGTAAAAGGATTATCGTATGAAATTCTTGTAAATGCTTTAAAACAAGCACAAGCAGGACGTTTGCATATTTTAGAAAAAATAGTAGAAACTATTGCACAACCAAATGCAGATGTTAAGCCTCATGCACCTAAAATGATAACTAAAATTATACCTAATGCCTTTATTGGTGCTTTAATTGGACCTGGCGGAAAAGTCATTCAAGAATTACAAAAAGCTACTAAAACAACTATTGTAATTAATGAAGACCCAATTACTGAAGAGGGTATTGTTGAAATTTTGGGAACAAACCAAGATGGTATAGATGCCGTATTGGCCAAAATTGATTCATTAATGTTTAAACCAGAAGTTGGTGGCACTTACGAAGTAAAAGTTATTAAAATGTTAGATTTTGGTGCTGTTGTCGAATATATACAAGCTCCAGGAAACGAAGTTTTATTACATGTAAGCGAATTAGCTTGGGAACGTACTGAAAATGTTACAGACGTTGTTAATATGGGTGATGTTTTTAATGTGAAGTATTTTGGTGTAGATCCAAAAACACGCAAAGAAAAAGTATCTCGTAAGGCATTATTAGAAAAACCTGAAGGTTATGTTGCCAGACCACCGAGAGAAAATAATGATCGTGGTGGACGTGATAATAATAGAGGTAGAGATAATCGCGGACGTGACAATCGTCGTGATGACAGAAGACCGAGAGAAGACAGAAAAGAAGATTAAGTTTTTTTGAAATCTATAATTTTTAAAGCCTGTCTCAAATTTGAAACAGGCTTTTTTAAATAACACCTATTTTATTTAAAATTAATACTTCTCTAACCAATCAAAATGCTTTTTAGTAATATCTTTTTTATTATTATTAATATGATCAATTAAACTTTTTGCTACGTTTGTCATGTTTTTGGAACTCAACCAAATTAAATTCCAATTAGTTACAATTGGAAGACCTTTTACAGGAATAATTTGCAAATCTCCTATACTGATAGCATTTTTTAAACCAATTAATGGCATAATTGAATAACCTAGTCCAGAAATAACAGCTTGTTTTAAAGCCTCATTTGATGTCAGCTCCATTTTCTTATAGGTAGATATTTGTCTAGAATTTATAAATTTTTCCATAGCTAACCTCGTAGCTGAACCTTGCTCACGATAAATAAGTGGTAATTTTTCAAATTCACTTTTAGTTAAAAAGGTTCCAGATTGTTTAAAATCTTTCCCACCAACCATATATAATTTATTCTGCATAAGCTCAATCCTATTAATTTTCAATTTTTTGGGTATCGTAGAAACCATAGCAAAATCGACTTCATTATTTTCTAAAGATTGCAAAACAGATGCCTTATTAGTAACATCCATTACTAAATCTACCCCTTTATTATTATTTATAAAATCTGTCAAAAAATAGGGCATTACATATTTTGCTGTCGAAACAATGGCTATTCTTAATTTACCTGCTAGTTCTCCTTCATAAGTTAAAGCCTTATAGTTGATAGCTTTTACATGATCAATAATTTTTTGTGCAGCAAAAGCAATTTCTTCACCAAACTCAGTTATATAGATTCTTCTGCCGACAATTTCAAATAAAGGGATTTTAAATTGTTCTTGAAATTTTTTTAACTGAATTGAGACAGCTGGTTGGGTTAGATATAGAGCTTCTGAAGCTTTTGTAACACTCTGTAACACGACAATTTTTAAAAAAACCTCTAATTGATGCAATGTATAATTCATAAATTATTTTTATGTATATGATAATAAATATAAA
>NZ_CEWOCJ010000022.1:0-39257 GCF_982512915.1 Flaviramulus sp.
ACTCCAAATATTGATAAACTAGCAAATGAAGGAATGCTTTTTAAGAATATGTTTTGCACCAATTCAATTTGTGGTCCTTCACGAGCAGCAATCTTAACAGGAAAATATCCACATGTAAATGGCTTTTATAAAAATGAAGGAGGAGGAGATTTTGATGAAACTCAACAAACATTTCCAAAAATCTTGCAAAATAATGGATATGAAACTGCTGTTTTTGGTAAATGGCATTTAGGTACAGCTCCAACAGGATTTGATTATTATAAAGTACTATTTAATAAAGAAGGACAAGGCTCTTATTATGACCCAGTTTTTGAAGTAACAGGAAATCGTATTGTTGAGGAAAAAGGGAAATATTCTACAAATGTTATTAAAGAAGATGCTATTAATTGGCTTAAAAACAGGAAAGATAAAAGCAAACCTTTTATGTTGATGTATCAATTTAAAGCACCACACAGACCATGGGAACCTGGACCTGGATATGAAAATTATTTAAGTGATATAACCATTCCTTACCCAGCCACTTTTAATGATGAATATACAGGTAGAAAAGCTGCTAAGGAAGCTTGGATGAGAATTGACGGTCATATGAATAGGAAAGATGTAAAAATAAGTCCACCACAAGGGTTAACAGAAGAAGAATTAATAGCTTGGAATAGCTTTGGTAATAATGATGGGGAATTTTGGACGCCAAACGAAAAAATGACGGAACAAGAAAGAAAAAATTGGAAATACCAACGTTACATAAAAGACTATTTAAGGGTAGTTAAAGGTGTAGATGATGCTATTGGAGCTATGTTGGCAGCCTTAGAAAAAAGTGGACTTGCTGATAATACTATTATTATTTACACTTCTGATCAAGGGTTTTATTTAGGTGAGCATGGTTGGTTTGACAAACGGTTTATGTATGAAGAATCTTTGCATATGCCATTTATTATAAAATATCCTAAAAAAATTAAACCAGGCTCTGTTGCGAATCAATTGGCATTAAATATAGATTATGCTCCCACATTACTACAATTAGCAGGCATTCCAATTCCCAAAGATATTCAAGGAAAAAGTTTTTTACCTGTTTTAGAAAACAAAACAAAAAAAGCTTTTAGAGATGCTGTTTATTATCATTACTATGAGTTTCCTTATTGGCACCATGTACAACCTCATTATGGAATTAGAACAGAAAGGTATAAACTCATACACTACTATTATGATATGGATGAATGGGAATTATTTGATTTAGAAAATGATCCTAATGAACTGAATAACATATACGCAGAGGCTAAAAACAAAGAATTAATTAGCAAATTGAAAACACGATTAAGTGAGCTAAAAAAAGAATATAAAATGGATTTATCTCTCGAGGAAATGCGTAAAATGACAGACATTAGAATAGATAGACGCTATAGAGTTGAGCCTGCTAATTAATATAGCTTAGTTGACATTTTTAAAGAACTAAAATTTAAATCTATCTAATTTTTGATAAATGAAAAGACGCAATTTTATAAAATCAACTTTAATGTTTTCTGCTGCTGCATTTATAACTCCAAGAGTTTTTGCATCAACTAATTTTAACAATGCTAAAAAAGATTCTTTTAAAGGATTTATTGTTTCAGATTCTCATTTTGGTTGGGTACATAAAATGCAACCTCAAATAGAGGAACAAGCGGCAGCCGTTAAAAATATTATGAAAAAATTTCCAGATTTAGATATCTTTTTGGATACAGGAGATGCACATCATAATGACCATCATAATAATGGAAATCCACATAAAGCAAGAAAAGATTGGGTAGATATTATACAAGGTGGCTGTGAGCAAATTCCTTTTTATTATGTAATTGGCAATCACGAATTGCGTTCAAATGAAGATGATGATCCAGAAATGCGCTCCAATATTATGGGTAGTAATACTTGCAGACCTTATTATAGTTTTGATATGCAAGGCATTCATTTTATCTCTTTTCCGCAATTGATTAGAGCTGTCTATATTACTGAAGAAGCTTGGGATTGGTTAGATTTAGATTTAGCACTTAACAAAGATAAAACCATTGTAATGTTGTCGCACAATAACATAATTGGCACAACAACAGGAAATGAAAATGGGTATAGAGGTGTAATGGATAGTGATAAAATGCTGGCAGTATTTAAGAAAAATCCAAATATTATTACTTGGATGCACGGTCATAATCATAATTTTGAAGTTGTAAAACAAGAAGATATGTTGTTTGTTTCAAATGGAAGAATTGGCGGTTTTGATCCTAGTAGCGGTAAATATGGTATTGGTGGTGTGTATTTCGAAATTACAAAAGACAAGCTAATCGTAAAATGTTATTCTGCAGAAAAAGATATGTTTTTAGATTCTTTTGATGTGTCTTTAAGTCAAACTCTTGATGTTAAAACCACATTTGATAATAAAGCAAATTTTGCCTATAGTTATGGTGTTGGTGGTGCAGTAAATGGAGAGCGTATTCCTGCATATCATCATCACGTAGGCGAGAATACTAAATCAGAATTATTTTTAACAGGCTGCAATAGTGCTGTTATTAATGATGATCACGCCATGACAAAATACACAGAACGAAAAGCGTATCACGGATTAGATAAAATTTTGTTCGCTGCAAAGGTGAATCACGGCAACGCAGGTTTCGAATATACAAATCCAGGAATTCGTTTAAAAGCAAATGATAATTGGTGGACTACCTTAACAATGCCTTCTGATAATTATGATAAATACTCCTATTACAGATGTCCTTTAGGTCAAAAATACAAGGCAAGCATCGATTTAGATGTAAAAGGAGAGAAAGGCAAACAACGTTTATGGTTGCGTTTGCACATACATGATATTAACGGACGGAAATTACGAATTGTCCAGTCAGATGAAATAATGTTAGTAAACGGAAGACAGCAACTAAATTACTTGTTTGAAGTGCCAAACTTGCCAGAATTTGATACCATTTACAGTAATCCACAAAGTGATAATTTAGTAAATGTTACAATAGAAGCCTCATTTACAGGGATGAATACAGATGTAGATATTAAATATTTAAAACTAGAACAAGAGCATTCAGCGTCAAACACAGTAGATGCCGGTGTAATTATTGATACTAAAAACTACCAAACATCTGGTGTTTTAGTAAAAGGGAACATCAAAAAAATAGAGTTAGACAAGCCCTTGGAAACAAGAAGTATTAATGAGATTTCGACCTCTGGAAATAAAAGAGTTACTTATCTTGTGCGTCATTCCAATATGAAATGGCAAGTTAGAAATGCAACAGCAACGTATTTAGAAAAACATATAAAAATTGGTAAAATAAGGAATCATATTTCTGATAAATTAGAGATTATCATATCTCCGCTTCAAAAAGAAATAGAACCCTACTTACATAGAGTTCGGTATGCAGAAAAAATTAAAATAGTTCCTTATCAATCAAAAAATCAATCGATAAAAGTAACTATAGAAAATGTATTTCAAAATGCAGAAATCGATTTTTACAGCACTAAAAAACCAAAAGTGGTTGCAGGTGTTACCAGTTGGATTTATAAAGACAATATCGTTACTGCAAAAATATCAAAACCCACAACTGTACTTGCAACCTTTTAAAAAACAGATTATGACTCAAACAAAATATAGTTTTAAATCATTACCTGTTGTGATTTTATTTACTCCCTTTTTATTTACTTCCTATAATACTCAAGGACAAACAAAAAGCTCCAAAGATGAGATTTATTTAGTTGATTATGTAAACCCTTTAATGGGTTCAGACTCTAAAAAAAGTATGTCTAACGGTAATACCTACCCAGCAATAGCAACACCTTGGGGCATGAATTTTTGGACACCGATGACTGCAGAAATGGGCAATGGCTGGGCGTATAATTATGATGATGATAAAATACGTGGCATCAAACAAACACATCAACCTAGCCCATGGTTAAATGATTATGCTGCCTTTTCTTTAATGGCAGTTACTGGTAAACTAAAATATCAAGAAGATGAGAGAGCTTCTTGGTTTTCTCACAAAGCAGAAACAGTTACACCATATCACTATAAAACATATTTAGCAGAGTATGATGTGGTTGCAGAGGTAACACCAACAGCTAGAGCAGCCCAATTTAAATTTACATTTCCAGAATCAGATTCTTCATATATTATGTTAGATGCTTTTTTTAAAGGATCTATGGTTAAAATTTTACCAAAACAACGTAAAATAATTGGCTATTGTAGAAACAACAATGGAGGAGTGCCAGATAATTTTCAAAATTATTTTGTAGCTGAATTTGATAAAGACTTTGAAATTACCCATACATGGAAAGACAATTGGGAGCTTCAAAAGGACAACTTATATTGCGAAGGAAAACATGTTGGTGCCATCATTGGGTTTAAAACTAAAAGAGGTGAGGTCGTTAATGTAAAAGTGGCTTCTTCTTTTATAAGTAAAGCACAAGCGCAAATTAATTTAAATAGAGAAATAGGTAAAGATTCTTTTGAAGAAACAAAACAAAAAGCGAAAAATGCTTGGGAAGAAGAGTTGAGTAGAATTAAAATTGAAGATGATAATATAGATAATATTAGAACTTTTTACTCCTGTTTATATAGGGTTTTATTATTTCCTAGAACGTTTTATGAGTTTGATGCAGATAATAAAATCATGCATTACAGTCCTTATAATGGAAAGGTTTTGCCTGGTTATATGTTTACGGATAATGGTTTTTGGGATACATTTAGAGGCGTTTTTCCTTTTTTTAATATGATGTATCCAGAACAGAATAATAACATTATGGAAGGTTTAGCTAACACCTACAAAGAATCTGGATGGTTGCCAGAATGGGCCAGTCCTGGACATAGAGCAGTAATGATTGGCTCTAATTCTGCATCTATTATTGCAGATGCTTATCTAAAGGGAAACATTAAAAATGAAAAAACTGCCGAAATTTTATTTGATGCAATTCTAAAAAACGCAACTGTGGAAGAAGGAAGGCCAGTAAGATCTGTAGGAAGAGAAGGTTTGAATTATTACAACACTTTAGGGTATGTGCCTTTTGATGTCAATATTAAAGAAAATGCAGCTAAAACTTTAGAATATGCTTATGCCGATTTTACCATTGGACAAATGGCAACAAAAATGGGTAAAAAGGATATCGCTAAAAAGTATTATGAACAATCATATCGTTACAAAAATGTATTTGACCCATCAACAAATTTAATGCGGGGTAAAAATGAAGACGGTAGCTTTCAAAGTCCTTTTGATCCTTTAAAATGGGGTGGTGCTTTTACAGAAGGAAATAGTTTACACTACACATGGTCTGTTTTTCAAGACATAGATGGATTGATAAATTTAATGGGCGGAAAAGATAATTTCATCAAACAATTAGATGGTGTTTTTACAATGCCACCAAAATATGATTCATCCTATTACGGAAAGGTCATTCATGAAATTAGAGAAATGGAAGTGGCAAATATGGGCAATTATGCGCACGGAAATCAACCTATACAACATATGATTTATTTGTATAATTATGCAGGAGTTCCGTACAAAGCACAAGATAAAATAAGAAAAGTGTTAACCAATTTGTATACTCCAACACCTGATGGGTATTGTGGTGATGAAGATAATGGGCAAACTTCTGCTTGGTATGTATTTAGTGCTTTAGGTTTTTATTCTGTAACTCCAGCAACAGATGAATTTATCATTGGAAGTCCGTTGTTTAAAAAAGCAACATTACATTTAAGAAACGGAAATACCTTTAGTATAGAAGCAAAAAACAATTCTGAATACAACTTTTACATTCAGTCTGCAAGTTTAAATAATAAGAATTATGAAAATAGTTTTATCAGATGTAGCGATATTCAAAAAGGAGGTCTTTTAGAGTTTAATGTATCGAATACTTCTAATAAAAGTTGGGGAAGTAAAGAAGAAAACCTCCCGTTTTCTGTGAGTAGAAAAAAAAAGTAGTATTTTATTTTAATAATTAGTTGATTTCGAATGAAAAAAAAAACAATCCTTTTTTTAATGACGAGCATCCTTTTTTTAGGATGTTTTTCGTCAAAATCACAAGTTAAAAAACAAAACAAAACAAACAACAACTATAAACCAAACGTTATTTTTATTCTAACTGATGATCAAGGCTCTATCGATGTAAATTCTTTTGGAGCAAAAGATTTAGTCACTCCAAATATGGATTATATTGTAGAAAACGGAGCCAGTTTTACACAATTTTATGCATCACCAGTTTGTTCGCCTTCAAGAGCCTCTTTATTAACGGGTAAAACGCCACAAAGAGCAGGATTGTCAGGAAATGCGGTTCCAAATTCAGAAATAAAAAAAGGCCTTCCTGGAACAGAATATACCATGGCAGAAATGTTTAAAGATGCAGGATATGCTACAGCACATATTGGCAAATGGCATTTAGGAGATGCACCAGACATGACACCAAACGCACAAGGTTTTGACCATTCTTTTGGACATATGGTGGGTTGTATCGATAATTATTCGCACTTTTTTTATTGGAATGGACCTAATAGACACGATTTATTTAGAAACGGAAAAGAAGTGTATTATGATGGGCAGTTTTTCCCTGATTTAATGGTAAATGAAGCTTCAAGTTTTATAGAAGAGAATCAAAAAAACCCTTTCTTTATGTATTTTGCTGTGAATATGCCACATTATCCTTATCAAGGAGATGAAAAATGGTTAGCCTATTATAATGATAAAGGGATTCCATATCCAAGAAATTTATATGCTGCATTTATCTCAACTTTAGATGATAGAATTGGCAAACTCATTAAAAAACTAGACGAATTAGGCATAAAAGACAATACTATTATTGTATTTCAATCTGACAATGGACATTCAACAGAACAACGTGCGCATTTTGGCGGAGGAAATTCAGGACCCTACAGAGGTGCAAAATCGAGTTTATTTGAAGGAGGAATTAGAGTGCCTGCAGCCATAACCTGGGCAAAAAAAATTAAAAAAGGTGAAATTAGAAATCAGTTTGCAGTAAACACAGATTGGCTACCAACACTAGCAGAATTGTGTGGAATTAAACTTGATATACAAAATCTAGATGGTAAAAGTTTAGTTTCCATCATCAATAATGAAACTGAACTAACAAAACATACAGAAGGTTATTGTTGGCAATATCAAGATATGTGGGTGGCTCGTAAAGGAAAGTGGAAATTATTAGGAAATCCAAAAGACACAAGTGATGAAAAAAATCAATTAAAGGAAAAGAGATTTCTAGTAAATCTTGATGATGATATAGGTGAAACTATAAATCTGGCAAAAAAATATCCTAATAAAGTTATAGAATTAGAAAAGCAATACCTCAATTGGCTTGAATTCAACAAAAATTAAAATAAAAAAACTGCTTTATATTTTAACACTTTCGATTATTATAATTAGATGTTCAAGTTCTAATGAGAATCTGGAAATGCTAATAAAAATTACAATTTAAGTTAGGTAAGATTTTTATAAATAGCTATTTTTTTATTATTCGCTTGAATTATGATAAACTTTAATTTAGAAAGTCTTCTTTTTTTGTTGTAATAAATTTTTATGTAATCAGCTATTTTAAGTCCCTTTTGCTCTTTTGATATCCTTATATTGTAATAATAAATTAATGCGGGGTTTCTAGCTATTAAAAAAAATGTACTGCATTATACAATCCAATTATTTTATTACCCATGCTTGCAATTACTTTACAAGAGTGGCTAACCTATAATTTTCAATTGTAAAAACTATTCTTACAAATTTAGTAGCTCCTTTAAATCACCTAATTTATTAAAGAGTAATTGATTCCGTTTAAAAAAACTTTGTTTTTTTTAATAATAAACCTCTAATATTTTAGCATTTGTTGCTTTTAATACTATTATTTTGTTGTTGGCGGGTATTAATATTGTTTCTCCGGTATTTAATAAAAATGTGTTTTCATTTGAAATAATTTCAGCTGAACCTTCAACACACATATAAATAATAAAAGAATCTATGTATCTATAATCTTTTTCAACAGTATCACTTATATCTAATATATTCGTTCTAAAATAAGGAGAATGCACTAATTTATTTGAAGTATTTTTTTTGAATTCATATTTAGTTTTATACGATTCATATACCTCATAATCAATTACATCAATTGCTAAATCATTATGTAATTCACGTTTATCACCAGTTTTTTCATCTACTCTATCATAATCATAAATACGATAGGTGATGTTAGAAGTTTGCTGAATTTCTGCTAACAAAACTCCTGAACCAATGGCATGCACACGACCTGTAGGAATGTAAAAAGTATCTCCTTTTTGTACATCTTCGTGGTGCATTACATTTAGAATGGTATTATTTTCTAAATGTTTATTATATTGCTCTTTATCAATTTTTTCATCAAAACCAACTATTAATTCTGCATCGTCATCAGCTTGCATTACATACCACATTTCATTTTTCCCAAACGAGTTGTGCCGCTTTTTTGCAACCTCATTGCTTGGATGCACTTGAATTGACAATGGTGTTTTAGCATCTATAAATTTAATTAATAACGGAAAATCTTCTCCGAATTTTTCATAAACAGTTTGTCCAACAAAATCACCTTTAAATTCTATAATTAAATCTCTTAGAGTTTTCCCTTTTAAAGCACCTTCTGCAACAACAGTTTCATCTCCAGAAACATCAGAAATCTCCCAAGATTCGCCAATATTTTCTTCTGTATATTGTTTATTCAATTCAGTTTTTAATTTTTCTCCGCCCCAAATTCTGTATTTATAAAGTGGTGTAAATTGTAAAGGATATAGTTTCATTTTTTGTTAGTTATATTAATTTTCGTTTTAATACGCCTTGATAATGTGGTGATTTGTTTTTATGCAACCACTCTAGCAAGTTTTTTCTTAATTCTTCTGCTTTTTGTTGGTATTTATTACCATCTGGATTTCCCCCTAAAAGATTAGTCATTTCATACGGATCTTCATTTAAATTATACATCGCATTCAATACTTTTGAATTTTCAGTATATGGTACCATCAATTTCCATCCGTCTTTTACAATCATATAATTTGGAGATGTTGGTCCTCTATAATTCCATTCTGTAACCACATAATTACCATGATTGGTTTCTTTATGTTCGATTAAATCTCGTAAACTTTCTCCATCAGATTTGTAAGTGCCGATTTGTAAATAATCCATTATTGTGGCAAATAAATCCACATTAGAAACATACCTATCAACTTTAGTGTTTGCTTTTATTTCATTAGGCAATCGCATCAATAATGGGACATGAGAAGATTCTTCGTAAAACACATTTTTTTCACGCATACCATGAGCCCCTAACATTTCTCCATGATCGCTAGTAAAAATAATCAAGGTGTTTTCTGCTAAACCAGTTTCATCTAGTTTGTCCATTATTTTACCCACCCAATAATCTAATTCTGAGATTAAACCATAATAATTGGAAATCATGTATTTTATCTTTTCCTTATCAGCAAACTGTGTTAATTTTTCTCTGCCATTTGCATTTTTATAAGGAGAGTTTTGCATATCGTCATTGATGCTTTCTGGAACTTTCATATCTTTTGCAGGATACATACCATAATAAGGTGCAGAAGAAATCATTGGTGCATGCGGAAAATGAAAAGAGGTAGTAATACTAAAAGGTTTGTCTTTTAAACGCTCTATGGCATTTATGGTTTTTTTAGCGTAAAAGGCTGTGATGGTATGCTCTTTTGGAATTGATGATTTTCCGTGAAAATCAGGTTGAGAAAGCTTTTTGTTTTCTATTTTAACTTGAGCATACGTTTTTCCGTAGTTCACATCCATAGGATCTGGGATGTATGGTCTTTTAGTAAAGTTGTCTAATAATTCGCCAGATCTAGGCTCTCTTTTTGGAAAAACATCGTTTAAATAATCTTGATACATATAACTCTGACCCCCATGGTCAAACATATATTTACCATTTTTTGCGTATTTATTTTCATTTTTATAAACCACAGCATGCGAAGTTAGTACATGCCATTTGCCATAGTATTCTGCATGATATCCTTTTTCTGTAAGAATTTCATCAAAAGTTTTCATAGCCATTACTGGCTCTTTATCATAATAATACGTTTTATCATTATCAGTAACACCATTTGTATTAATGGTAGTTCCTGTTAAAATACAAGACCTTGCTGGCCCACAAACAGCAACTGGAGTATAGGCATTTTTAAAATAGGCACCTTGTTTTGCTAATCGATCTAAATTAGGTGTCTTTAAAATTGAATTGGCTGCAATGCTAACAGCATCATACCTTTGTTGGTCTGTTATTATAAATAGTAAATTTTTCTTTTTTTGTGCAAGACAATTACCTTGAATTTGAGTTAATAAAAGTGTGATTAAAATAAATTTTAATGAAGCATTCATTTATAATTTATTGTTTTAAAAAGTTTAATTGTCTGTATTTATTTTCTTTATTTTGAGTTAGTAACTCATACATTATATTTTTACTTTTTCTTAAAAAAAACAATCGTACATCTTGATTGTTTGACGTTATTTTTATTGAATCATTTTCAATTTTATAAACAAACTCAATTATATTCATATTCATTTTTTGTTCACCTTTCCCATTTTCTTTAAAAATTAATAGTTCATTTTTAAATTTCCATGAGCCAATAATCTTATCTTCAGTGAGGTTTATTAAAGGATATTGATTTTCTAATTGCTTGTCTAATGCTAGTTTAATTGTATCTAAATTTTTATTTTTAAGCTGAAACTCTTCAATAAAAAGTGCAGAAATTTCTAGAACACTTTTCTTAAAAACATCAGGATAAATAGTGCCCAAACAGGTATGATTAATACTGTCATAAAGCATCACTTTTGCTTTGCCTCCTGCCTCTCTAATTTTATCCGCAAATTTTATACTTTGCGTGAAGTGGCACAACCTGTCTTCTTTTCCATGCAATAAAAGTGAAGTAGGTGGATTTTCTTTTAAATTATAAAATGCAGATGCTATTTTACTTTTTTCTTTGGTATCTAACCCATAAATTTTTCTTGCTTCACTATTAGGAAATGGAGATTCTTTTTCATCATGGTCTACTAAGTTATACATTCCCTCTGCACCTATATAAACCTTACAATTTGGATATTTTTGAGCCATAACTGCAGATAAAGTGGATCCTGCTGAGGCACCTCCAAAACCAATTCTTGTAATGTCCGCATTAAATGCATCAGCATTATCAAAAAACCATTGAACAGAAGCTTCTAAATCGTTTATAGCATCTGCAAATGTTGCATTATTTCCTTTACAACGATAAGCTAAACCAACATAAATTACACCAAGCTCATTAACTAAAAAGTTTGCATCACCTGAAATTGTTGCAGGAGGTACTTCTTTTTGGTCACCTCCATTCCATCCACCTCCATGTACAAAGAAATATACAGGACTTTTATCTATAGTTTTTTTTGGTAGTTTTATACGAATAGGAATATCATAACCACCTGCTTTAACTGCTATAGTATCAATTATTTTTTGAGCAGTGGTATTTAAAAAAAAACAGCAATTTAAAATTAAAAGTGTTTGCTTAATTACTTTCATAAAATTAATTCACAAATTCTGCATAAGGTCTATTAGGAAAAGACTTTAAACTTTTTATTAATAGTTTTTTTAATTCTTCAGCTTTTTCTGTATTGTTTTTAAAAATATTTTTTGTTTCGCGAGGATCTTCAACTAAATTAAATAATTGATCAGCATCAAAATACAAAGGGTTGTTTGTTGAAGCAAAATTACCAAGATGTGCGTTTCTTACATAATATGGAAACTTTAATTTTTCACCTTTCCAACCATTAAATTCAAGACCCTCCTCTATTTTTTTCTGAGTTTGATTGTCATACCTAATTGCAATATACTTCCAATCTTTGGTCATAAACCCACGTGCATAACCCAACTCAAAAAATAAATGTTCATGAACTGGATTTTTTTCTCCTTTTAAAACATTTTTAAGACTTACCCCATCATGGTTGAGTTTTTTTTGTACTTCTTGTAAATTGACACCTACTAGGTCTAAAAAAGTTGGAGTATAATCAATATTTTGAACAAGTTCGTCATAGGTCTGGTTGGGTTTTATACCATTTGGCCAATGCATCATGAGAGGTATTTTAATTCCACCTTCGTATAAGGTAGTTTTACCACCATTATAATCACCATGGTCAGATGTAATTACTATTAAGGTATTTTCATAAATCCCTTCTTCTTTGAGTTTTTTTACAATTGCCCCAACAGCATGGTCAAACCAACGTAACCAAGCATGTGCAACGTCTTTATCTAGGTTTTTTACTTCTTCTAATATTTGTGCTCTTGTGGGGAGGTATGAATAAGAAATGTGTTTGAAACCCTCTCCCGTAAATTTGGGATTTGCATCTAAACCAAAAACATATTTTCCATCCTTTTTAATCCAAGGAGCAGGGCCATGAGGAATGGTTTCACTATAATATAAATAAAAAGGTTTTTTTTTATTTTGATCAATAAAATCTAGCGCTGCTTTATTTTTCCACTCTACATTATGAACATTTATGGAATCATTAAAAAGTTCTTTTAAATTACCCGCGTACACGCCGTTGGCATAATCAAAACCATATTTTTTGATGATTTCTGCCCATTTTTTATGATTATACGCCATGGCATCAGATACATTTATATCGTTTGGGTCTGCATCTTTATCATATTCTTTGAAACCATTATCACCCCAATTTTTTCTTTGATTTGCAAGTTCATGCGCTACCAAATGACTTTTCCCTACAAAACCAGTTTTATACCCTGCTTTTTGTAATAATCTTGGTAAATTCTCTCTATCTATTTCTAGCTCCGTATTATTTTCAACCCGGGTCATGCTTCCATTTGGATGTTGTTTCATAAATACAGGTCCTTCAGATCTACCTGCATAACGTCCTGTTAATGTGGTGTATCTACTTGGTGCACAGACAGAACTTGACACGTATGCTCTTGTAAAAATCATTCCGTTTTTTGCTAAATCATCAATGATTGGTGTAACAACCTGGCTGTCACCATTAAAACCAAATGGGCGAGATTGATTTTTTCTATCCGTTTCCTTTAACACAATTGAACTTTGATCATCTGTCATTATGAAGATAATATTAGGTTTTTTAGTGTTTTGTGCTATTGATTTAGAACTACTAAAAAGGACTATAAAAAAAATAGCGGTTATTGTTTTGTAATTATTAAATATCATTTTTAATTATTTATTTTTTATTAACTATTTCTGTTATACCAATACCTGGAACTTGTTTTTTAAATTCCTCATAAAAGACTCTAAGCTGCGCTATAGTTTGTTGATTTTTTTGATCATTAATTCCGTTATTGATTTCTAAAGGGTCATTTATTCTATCAAAAAACATATCTCCAAATTCTCTATAATCTTGACTAGGATTTACTAGATTTTGTTTCATAATACCCAATTTTGCACTTTTACTGATTACAGTTGCCTGAAACCAACTTTCTGAAACGATATAATCTCTATTTAATGGTTTGTCTTTAAGCACTAAATTAGCAAGTGATACTCCTTCAAAATTGTTTTCTAGTTTGGGTGTTTTTAAATTTAAAGTTTCTATTAAAGTAGGTATAATGTCTGCTAAAGTTACCAGTTCTGCAGTATGTTTTCCCTGAACTGTTTTCCCTGGAATTCTAATCATTAAAGGAATGTTTAAAATATCTTCATATACATTATGACCGGCTGCAGCTTTCTCTACCATACCATGATTACCTGCAAAATCTCCATGATCTGAGGTGTAAATAATTATAGTTTCTTCTTTGATATTTGCCTTGTCTAAAGCTTCTAAAATATCACCAACGTAATGATCTATTTCTGTAACCAATGCGTAATAGGCCCCTATAAAATTTCTCCATAGCTGTTCATCTTTAAATGCTTTATCCATATTCCACACTTTGTTTCCGCCATTTCTTTGAAATTGTAGTAATGGTGGCAAATCTTTGGTTGGTTGGTAAAAACTTGCTGGCATTTTAATAGCGCTATTTAACTTTGTTCCTTTTCCCCATTCCGAAACATTATACATGTCCATAAATTTCTTTACTGGGTTGTATGGTTGATGAGGTCTGTAAAAGGAAGAAAAACAAAAGAAAGGTTTATCGCTATTTTTTTGTTGATCAATCATTTTAATAGTTTCTAATGCCGTATATGCTTCCATAGAATACCCAAATGGTAATTTAGAAATACGTGTTCCTAAATCAGCAGTAGGTATTTTAGTATTTTCCTCTTTACTTCCTTTAGGTCCTTTCCCAAATTCAGCAGCCCAATCATAAGAAAATTCAGTTTGATAACCTTGCGCTGTAATCCAACTTAAATAGTTGCCATTATCGCCTTCCTCGGGATGTACTTCTTTTTTTATATCCCATCCTTTATCGCCGCCACCTTTTAAATGTCTTTTGCCAAAAGCATATGTTTTGTAGCCATTGTATTTAAAAATACTTGCTAATGAAGTTGCTTTATCAGTAACAGAAGTTTCTTCATTGTTATCCATTAAACCCATGGTTCTTGGATACAATCCTGTCATTAAAGACATTCTAGAAGGCACACAAATACCTCTTGTTGCATACGCTCTATCAAAAACAACAGATTCATCTGAGAGGTTATCTAAATTTGGAGTGATAACATCTGGATGATTTTCAAACCCCATTGTTTTTTTGTTATGTTGATCTGAAAACAGTATTAAAACATTTGGTTTCTTTTTAGTTTTAGATTTTGAAATATCGCTTTTTGTCATTAGAGATGTCAAAATAATAAAAACATAAAAAAAATTATTGTGTATAAACATTTTTTAAATTTATTGAAAGTCTATAAAATAATATTTGCGTTTAGCTTACAAATGATTCGTTTTTTTTAAATACTCTAAAACCGTACCACGCTATGTACGTAAAACATCCTAATGGTAAAATAAATGAAAAATTTACTTCTGAAACTCCCATAATTGAAGTATCTGCAACACCATTTCCACCAGCATCAATAATCATTCCTTGCAATTTTGGCATTAAAGCACCACCAACAATTGCCATAACCAAACCCGCAGAACCTACTTTAGATTGCTCTTCTGATAAACTACCTAAAGCTATACCATAAATAGTTGGAAACATCAAAGACATAAAGAAAGAGATACCCACTAAACAGTATAAGCCTAACATTCCCTGAATGAAAATTGTTCCGAAGACACAAACCATTGCAAATAAAGCAAAGTACATTAATAATTTTCCTGAACTAATAAAACGTAATAAATACGTTCCAATAGCTCTACCAACCGTAAACAAAACAAAGGCAGCCATTTGATAATAACCTGCTATAACACTATCCATACCTATGCCTTCTGCATATTGATAAATATAAGTCCAACACATTATTTGCCCACCAACATATAAAACTTGAGCCAACACTCCAGATGTATATTTAGAGTTCTTACCCAAAGCAACAAACGTTTCACCAATTTTTGGCATATCACCCTCTGCTTTAGATTGTGGCATTTTGCTTACTAGAAAAATTACAAAAACAACTGTAATGAACAACCCTAATGCTACATAAGGATCTCTAATTACCAATAAATCTGTAGTTCTAATAAGCGCTTTAGAGGCTTCTTCAAGCGCGCTAAAATCAACAATATCATCAGACTGTAAGTTCTTTAAAACAAATTGTTGTGCTACAAATAATCCAGCAATTAATCCCACAGGATTAAAGGCTTGTGCTAAATTTAACCGTTGCGTAGCAGTTTCTTTTGGACCCATTGCCAATGCATACGGATTTGCTGCTGTTTCTAAAAAAGCCAAACCAAATGTTAATACATATAAACCCAAACAAAAGAACATAAAGCTTTCTGATTGCGCTGCGGGATAAAATAATAATGCTCCTATTGCATATAAAGCTAAACCGATTAAAACACCTACTTTATAAGAATATTTACGCATAAACATTGCTGCTGGCAAAGCCATACAAAAGTACCCACCATAAAAAGCCATTTGTACCCAAGCTGCTTCAGAATTAGATAATTCTAATACCTTTTTAAAAGCCTGAACCATTGGATCAGTAACTGCATTTGCAAAACCCCACAATGCAAATAATGAGGTAACAAGAATAAAAGGAATTAAGTTTTTTCTAGGTACGACAGGTATTTTTTTTAAATCTTTCATTTTTAGTTTAGTTGATGTTAGTTTTTAATTATTTAGGCAGATTACCCATTGTAAATTCCATTTTTCCTCCAGCAATTAATTGCTCGTGCGTAAAAAATGAAGTTTCTAATTTTCCCCCATTCAATTTAGTTGCTTGAATGTATTTATTATTTCGACTATTATTTTCTGCCGTTATTACAAATTTCTTTCCCGATGGTAAATTGATTTCAACTTCATCAAAAATTGGACGACCAATAGAATAGGTTGGGTCCCCTGGATTAAAAGAATAGAAACCCATCGCATTTAATACATACCAAGCAGACATTTGTCCACAATCCTCATTACCTGCCAATCCATTTGGATTATTAAAATACAATTCATTCATAATTTTGTCCGTAACTTCTTGTGTTTTCCAGGGTTGATCTACAAAATTATACATATGTGCAATATGATGGCTTGGTTCATTTCCATGCGCATATTGCCCAATTAAACCAGAAATATCCCCAGAAACATCATCTCCAGTCAATTCGGAACTTGTAGAAAATAAAACATCTAAATTTTTGATAAACGTTTCTTTTCCGCCAACTAAATTTACCAAACCTTCAACATCGTGAGGCACAAACCAAGACCACTGATAGGCATTTCCTTCTGTATAATCATCTTTTCTATGTTTAGAAAAACGAGGATCAAAAGGCTCTCGCCATTTTCCATCTTGATTTTTCCCTCTCATAAAGCCTGTTTCGGTATCATAATATTGAGTGTATTTTTTAGAGCGTTTCATAAACCGATTGTAATCGTCAGTTTTCCCTAAATCTTTCGCCATTTGTGCAATACACCAATCATTATAAGCATATTCTAATGCTTTAGAAACCGATTCGTTTTCTAAATCTGCTGGAATAAAATCCATCGTTTCATTATAGAGTTTACCTTTTGGCATTAATATAGTTTTAACTCTTTTTGAAGGGAAAAAGATATCTGTAGTATCATACGTTGATGCGTGAACAACTGCTTCATAGGCTTTCTTTACATCATAACCTCTAATTCCTTTGTTGTAAGCATCTACAATTACTGGTACAGCATGATATCCAATCATACAACCTGTATAATTTCCTTGCAATTCCCACATTGGTAAAACGCCACCTTGATCATATTTTGTTAAAAGTGTGTTTATAAATTCGTTTGTTTTATCAGGATCTGTAATTGTTTTTAAAGGATTATATGCTCTAAAAGTATCCCATAAAGAAAAAACTGTATAGATTTTCTCTTCTTTAGATTGATGAATTTTTCTGTCCATTCCTCTATATCTGAAATCTACATCAGAAAAAGTATTTGGACTTATAGAAGTGTGATACAAACCTGTATAAAAGATTGTTTTTTCATCTTCTGTACCTCCTTTGACATTAATTTTTGATAATTCTTTTTCCCATGAATCATGAGCCTCTTTTTTAACTTTATCAAAATTCCAATGGTTAATTTCTGCTTCTAAATTTTTACTTGCGCCTTCATAGTCCACAGAAGAAATACCCACTTTAGCTAAAACTTCTTCACCAGCGTTTGTCTTAAAAGTTAATACTGCTAATAAATTTTTAGACATTTTATTGGGTAAAGCATCAATTTTTTTTCCGTTTTCGAAAAATGTTACTGTAAACGGTTTGTTAAATTTTGCTTTAAAGAAAATATCTTGAGTTACTGCCCAACCTCCAGAACCTTTATAACCTACAATTTCAGTATCTGAAATTAATTTAAATTGATGATTGGGTTGATGGTCTTCATAAATGTTATGCGATAAATCTATAATGATACCAGATTTACCTTCTTTATTGAACGTGTACTTATGAAAACCTGCTCTTTTGGTAGATGTAAGTTCTGCTTTGATATTATAATCTTTTAATAAAACTGAATAAAATCCTGGAGATGAAACTTCTTCTTCGTGACTAAATCTAGAACGATATCCAGCATCTGGATTTTCTGGAGTTCCTGGCATTACTTTAGCTTCACCAGAAAAAGGCATAAATAAAAAATCGCCTAAATCACTAATTCCTGTTCCACTTAAATGTGTATGAGAAAACCCTAAAATTGAAGAATCTGTATAATGATATCCTCCACAAGCATCCCAACCTAAAGTTCTTGTATCTGGACTCAATTGCACCATTCCATAAGGTGTAGTTGCCCCTGGAAATGTATGCCCATGACCTCCTGTACCTATAAAGGTATTTACATAGACTGTGTTGTCTGATGTTGTTTTAAATTCTCCCTTTGTTTTATTTCTAAAAGAAAAAATAAGAAATAAAAACAAGATTGATACAACACTAAATCCTCTAAAATTCTTCATATAATTAGATTGTTATTTTTGATTAAATATTTTTAAAATTGACGTGTCCTTATTTGCCAATTTTTTATTTGGATATTTTCCCATTTCTAAGGTTAAAATGCCTCCTTTTATAATATCTTCATGAGTAAACCACATTCTATTTAATTCTTCTCCGTTTAATGTAATTTTTTGTATGTATTTATTAGTTTCGTTACAATTTGGCGCATTTACAATGAACTGCTTCCCATTAGGTAAGTTGATTGTTATTTTTGAAAACAAAGGACTCCCAATGGTATAGACTGGAATTCCTGGTGTTATTGGATAAAACCCCATTGCAGAAAAAACGACGAAGGCAGACATTCCGCCTCCATCTTCATCTCCTGGAATACCAAAAATGTTGTCTTTAAACCAAGTGTTTAATAACATTCTTATTTTCTTTTGCGCTTTCCAAGGCGAATCTGTAAAATTGTATAAATATGGAATATGAAAACTTGGTTCATTTCCCATAGAAAACTGGCCTACAATTCCTGTAAAATCAGGAAATCTTGCATTTAAAGCATAGGTAGTTCTACCTAAATCTTCTCTGTACATTTGATCTAAACGTTCTTCAAACGTTTTTCTACCACCCATTAATTCTTGTAATCCTAAAATATCTTGTTGTACATTCCATAGATATGTCCAACCATTATTTTCATCATAATAATCTCTTCCACCCATTCCTCCATCAAATTTTGGATCGATATCAATCCAGTTTCCTTTGGCATCTTTTGGCATAAAGAATCCTTTTTCTTTCCAATACAAATTTTTGTAATTCTGTGCAGTTTTAGAAAAGTATTTGTAATCGTCTTCTTTACCTAATTCTTTTGCAAATTCTGCTAAAGCCCAATCATCATAACCTTGTGCTAATGTTACAGCAACTGCTTGTCGTTTTTCAAAATCATGCACTTTTGAGTCAGTTTCTTTTTCTCCTAGATGTAAAGCTGGGAAATAACCAAGTTCTAATGCGAGTTTATCAAGAGGTGCATGTTCTCCCATTGTCCAAGGAATCATACTACCTTCTAAAGCATTTTTTTTCATCGCCTGAAAAGCAACTTCTGCATCAAAATTGTGAACACCTTTTCTGTAGGCATCTAATAACATTATGGTAGAATGAAAACCATTCATTGGAGGTGCGTCTCCATGAATTTGAGGAAATTGTGGTAACCATCCAGACTGTTCGTACATTCTTACATAAGAAGCCATCATATCTGATTCCATTTCTGGCTGTAAAATATATCGTAAAGGATGTAATGCTAAAAACGTATCCCAAACCCAGTCGTCCGCATAAAAATCTTGTTCTCCTTCGTGGATTTTTTTATCGTAATTACTATAATATTTTCCATCTTCAGTAATATTTATCATTCTTTCATAAGACCGATATAAGGCTGTATAAAATGTCCTTTTGTAAGCTTCTGTTCCACCTTCAACTTCAATTTGATTCAATCTTTCAGACCATTTTTTATGCGCTTTTTCTTTTACATTTTCAAAATTGAAATCTGGAATTTCTCTTTCTAAATTTTTCTTTGCTTGAGCGATACTTATAAATGAAATTCCGTATTTGAATTGCACTTGGTTGATGTTTACATCTTTCCAGGTCATCCAAGAATTAACTTTGTTATCTTCTGTTTTTGCCCAAGTAAATGCTCCTTTTTGGTCGGTTATTGCATAAACGTATGCAAACATTCCTTCAAAAGATTCAGTTCCTGTTAGAGAGCCATCTTCATTTAATTGCCAATCAGCACCAGATAAATTGCTTAAATATAATTTTCTGGTATCATTATTTTGATAGGTAAATCTAAAAATTCCTGCTTGTGCAGTTGGTGTAAATTCTGTAGTAATATCATAATCTTCTAACCAAGTAGAATAATAGTAAGGGTGTGCAATTTCTAACTCTTGATCCCAAGCAGAAATTGGTTGTTTTACTTCATCAACATTGCCAGAAGCAGGCATGATATTAAATAGTAAATCTGAACGATGTTTTCTTGTAGTTAAAGGAAAAGACGTTATTTGATCATCTCTATAATCATCTCTTTCAGGATACATGCGAACCATTGAATTTGGCAAATGTATACGTGTTCTTGTTGGTTGTAAAAAAGGAGCAACTCCACCAATTTGTGGATCTACATATTTTACATTGTCAATCTTTTTTTCTAATAATTTTTCTGAATTACAGGAAAAGAATAACACAGAAAATAGAAAAATTTTTATACAGTTAGTAAGCTGTTTTTTTATTGATTTCATTAAGTTGATCAATTAAGAGGTTGTTTTTAATTAGGATAAATAGGTAGCGTTTTTGACAACGGAATTTCTTTTCGCAACATTTTTCCTGCATGTCCTGTTTGCCATAAATAATAATCTGATGGTAAACCTTCATAAGTTAAAAACTCACTTTTTCCTACAGGTGGATTATTATCTACTTTAAAAATACAGGTCCCCTCATCAATTTCATCAAACATAGCAACGTAAATGGTTTTTACGTTAGATGATATTGCATTGTAATACTGCCTCCATAAAAATTCTCCTTTTAAACGTGGAATTTGATTAAAAAGACTGGCATCTTTTTTCATATTTGCCCAACTAAAGCCTGGAAAAACTACAGGCATGTATAAAAGACCATTCTCATTACACCATTGCTGATCTTTTATAGTATAATCTTCTTTGTGTTTATCAGCAGATTTTAAAGTTTTATATCTTCCGGGAGTCCAAGGATGAACAATATCTGCCATTTTTATAACATCGTGCAGTTTAGTATCCGCTACTGCATCTCTTTCTAGTTCTCGCCAACCAGTTGGTAAGCCTAAAAGCACAACACAATTCCCATATTCAGCATCATTTTTAAAGAAATCAATAAGCTCTTTTATATTATCTAAAGTGTATTTTCTGTTTTTGAAACCTACCCCCCAAATAGAAACTACTGCTTTACCTTTATAAGTTAATATATTAGGATTTGTTGGATCATTTAACTTATATTTTTTTACGAGTTGTTTCCAATCTTGAATTGTAGTTTCTACAACATTCGTATTATCAGTTCCAGAAAGATCATACATTAAACTTAATAATCGATTGTTGTCTTTTGCAGCTATAAAACAGTTATCAAAAACCTTATTATAATTATCAATTCTTTTTTGACCTCTAGTTAAACCAACCACGAATCTTTGTGTAAAAACACCATCAATTCCATAATCGTTCATCCATTTAAAATGACGCTTTACTGTTTTTGAATTTGCAGAACTAAATACATAGGCCGGTTTGCCATTTTTATGAGTAAATTCAGTTTCGTACAATTCATCTTTGTCTAATTCAGATACATCTGGCCAACAATCTATAGAAGCATTGCCAAAATTAAATTGATTATTATTTGCGTAATGTTTCCATCCTAAATTAGAACCATCTCCTATTGCATTAAACCAACCTTGATAACCTGCTAAAATTTTACCTTCTATAGAATTGTTAATTTTAGCAGGGATATTTTTATCAACCTTTAAGATTTTAGTATTGCTTTTGCAGCCATATAATACAATAGTTATAATTATAGCTAAAAAAAAATTTGATTTTTTTTTCATAAAAAAATTAGTTCACCTTAAATTCTTCACGAAGTATTTGCAAGTAATCTTCACCATAAGTATCTGCAGACTCTATTTGTGTCCCAAAATTCCAATCATTAAATGAGTCTAATAAAATAATTTTTGAATTTCCGGAAACCCTTCTTGCCACATTACAAAAATCTCTAAACCAAGCTGCATCTTTTTCAATAACAAAAGATGGATGGTTTGGATTTTGTAATTTAAAATTCTGAGAAGGTGAAACTGTAGGTATGTATTCTAAATTAACACTTGCGAACGTTTCTTTATGATATTCAAAAGCGATATCAATTACCTTATGAAACTGTTCTTTTCGATCAAACTGATTTACATTAATTAAGGCATACGATTTATGTGCTACTGCATCAACTGCGTTAACAAACCTAAAATCGAATCTTAATGGAGGTGTCCACTCTAGCTGTTCCCCTATAATGAATAATTCGAAACCTAAAGCACTTAACTCAGTTCTCATTTGTTGGTATAAAGCAGCATTGTCATCAGCGAATAAATTATGAGAGTTAGATACATACACTAAATTTTTACCATCAACTTTGGTGTAATTTGGTTTTTCAAAATAAGGAATCATTAATTTAAAGTCATCAATAAATCTATCAACCAAACCTCTAGCTTCTATTCTATTGTTATTTTTAAGTCTCATATTATCAAAATTATATCTTATGGCAAAGTTTACATCGTTTGCATTGGGTGCAGAAAGTAAACCATCTATAAAAGTGATGTCTTGGTTGTATTGACCCTGATTATTTGAAGATCTCATTTCAAAAATAAAGAAATCGATTCCAGCAGTTTTTGCTTGGTTTACATGCTGTTCATAAACAACTGGATCTCCTGCGCCTCCAGGATAAACTCCAATACTTGGTTCTTCAACTACTCTTGTGTTTCTCACAAAACGACTATATTTTGCACCTACTACATAATCTGAGGTTACAAGAACATTAGGAATATAATAATCGAACATACTATCCCCTGCTCTTGTTATATTATCTTCTGTACATGAGAAGAAGATTAAGAGAAACGCCGTAAATACTAATATTTTATTTATTGTTTTCATCATCGTTTGTATTAAAGTTTTGTGTAAGGTATTCCTGCTGTTATTAAATCATCTTCAGAAGGCCCGTAGAAATTTCTGGCAAAATCACGTGAAAACTCAACATCTAAAGAAGGGTAGTCAATTGGAATCATTGGTTTGTTCATCTTTAAAGGGCTTGTTAACGAGTTTCCATTGGCCAATAGTGCTACAGCCGCAGTATAACCTGCGTTGTTAAAACCGCTTTCTGATGATGGAGGATAGACCATTCTTTCTGGGATTTCTGCCCAATCTAAACCTGTAGCTCCATCTGGGCTAAAGTGTGCAATAATTGGTAATTTTCTTGTTCTTTTTTGTAAACACCAAATATCATGTCCTTGGTTAAAACTAGCCAACCAACGTTGTCTTACAATTTTATCTATTGGATCTGCAGAAATACCGCTTGTAACTATGCTATACAGTCCATTATCGCCAACACTAGAGGTACCCCATTTAATACCATCTTGCTCTCTGTAAGTTCTTGCGCCTGGAGCCCCATATTGTTGAAAAGATGCATCGATACCAGCATTATAATATTCTTCTGCCGTTTGTGAACCTCCCCAACCTTTTAATTGTGCTTCAGCTTTTATAAAATTAATTTCAGAATAGGTTATAACATTAAAGCCCATATCTTGTGCCATAAATAATTCCTCGTTTGGCCTACAGAATCTATCATTACGAAGTCCGTTTAATAGATTATCATTCTCATTTAAACCCCATCCGTCAACAAGACCATTACCGCCTAAAGCTCTTCCAAAATAAGGAAGTTGATATTGAACTCTAATTTTGACTGTTGTAGAACCCGATTCAAAAACCTCATCATCAATTGTAATTGGGCCTGTTGATGGTTCAACGATAGCAAATATCCTAGGGTCATGATAGGTTTTTAAATTAAGCATAAAATGAAAGTTTACAAGAGGTAAAATATCAAGTGATACAGTTTGGAAAATATATCTATCATAGTTAAAAGACCAATTTTGTTGGTCTAAGCCCCATCTCATAACTACATTCTCATCATTTGAGCTTATAAGTACATCTTCATTTTGCATAACCTCTAAGCCGTGTTGTTGAGCCAAATCAGGGAACCCTTCAGAGATTCTAAGCGCTATTTTTAATCGTAAACTATTAGCAAATTTAATCCACAAGTCTGTGTTTCCATCAAATATTGGATCTAATAAAAGCTTGTCTCCATTTGGATCCATTTGCTCTCCTGCTTCTTTAAGCAATTTCAAAATTTCTGTATAAATTTCTTCTTCACTAGAATAACTTGTGGCGTTAATTCCTTTAGAAGCCTCTTCAAAAGGAACGCCACCATATGTAGAGACTAGCATAGAGTAAATATAACTTTTCCATACCTTGGCAATATGAACTCTATTGGTATAATCTGGATTGTCAGAAAATTTATCTATAATTTCTTGATTGTTTTTTACACAGTCTATGTAGGCCTGTCTCCACCAAACATCTAAATTATTTTCATTGAAAAAGAAGTTTCCAAATTGACCTCCTTTACCTCCATAATAACTAGCGTACATCATGTACATTTGGTCATTCATTGTTCCACCAAATAAATCAAGCGTACCTTTTACACTTCCTGCAAATAAAGTATAGGGTTCTGCGGTGTTAAAGGCATTAGGATCTTTGTTTAAATCTTCAAAACCTTCTGTACATGATAGTATGGCTGTAAAAGCTAATAATAAGCATGCTATTTTATAAGTATATATATGTTTTTTCATTGTATTTGTTTTTAAAAATCTAATTTTAAATTAAGTCCAACTGTTCTCGTTGGTAAAAAAGAGCCGTACTCAATACCTTGTCCATTACCTGAAGTTGTTTGAGCTTCTGGATCTATTCCTTGAGGCGTGTTTCTATAGATTGTCCAAAGATCTCTACCTACTACAGAAATTTTCATGCTCTTAAACGGAACTTTTTGTAATTTTTTCATAGGAATATTATATGCCAAAACTACTTCTCGTAATTTTACATATGACGCATCATACACAAATCTTGGTTGATCACTCAAACCATCAAACCCATATTGCATGGGGTCTAGCCATATATCTTGATAAATTACGTTACCATCTGCATCTCTTTGTGCAACCCAGTTTCCATCAGCATCTTGCACCCCAATTGCAGCGTTATCATATTTTCTACCTTTTGGTCTATCGGTATCTACATAATCATTACCAAATAACCCAATACCCTGTCTTTCATCATTATTTTCATTTAAGATTACAGATGATAAAATCCAATCTTCTCTTCCAGGTATACTTTCAGAATGAATACCATGATTTATCGTTTTTACCATGGTTGCAGAGTATAGGTCTCCTCCCATTTTTACATCAATTAAAAAACTAAAACTAAGGCCTTTGTAAGAAAAAGAATTTCTAAGATTTCCTATCCAATCTGCTTGCGCATTTCCTAAATATCCATCTGAATTAAAACGAACTCTCCCATTATTTAGTAATAGCGTAGCACCTGTTTCTGGGTCTGTAGCTGGTACATTTCCCCTTATGTTTCCAAAAGGTTTGCCTACTTCTGCAAAAACACCAACATTAAACCAACTTCTTAATTGTAACCGCTCTACGCCATCTATTAAAGAAACTACATTTGATCTATTGTTAGACCAATTTAAATCTGCAGTCCATTTAAATTTGTTATCAAATATTTTGGCAGATAAAAACACTTCGAATCCTTCATTCTCAATTTCTCCTGCGTTAATAATATTAGAACTAAAACCTGAAGTTGGTGTAACTTGAACAGGTATAATTTGATTATTGGTAGCTGATTTATAGTAAGTTGCGTTTAATGATATTTTATTTTTAAATAATTTTGTTTCAAATCCAAATTCAGTAGAAGAGGTTAGTTCTGGTTTTAATTCTGCATTATTTTTTGTTTGCTGAAGTGCTAACAGTGGAATACCATTATAATTCCCTCCAAAATTGTAAGCATCTAAAACCCTGAAAGATCTTGTGTCATTTCCAACTTGTGCGTAAGAAGCACGTATTTTACCAAAAGTTAAAATTTCGTTTCTTGGAATCCAATCTGAAAATACAACAGAACCACCTACAGAAGGGTAAAAATATGAGTTGTTATTTATAGGTAATGCAGACGACCAATCATTTCTTGCTGTTACATCAAGAAAGTAAGTATCCTTATAACCTAAAGTAACCGAACCAAATACAGAATTTACTCTTTTATTATCAGAATTTTCAATTAAAACTGGAATATCCGCTGAGTTTAATAAACTTTTTACATCTCTAACAATTAAAGAATTAATTATTGCTAAACTATTTGAAAACCTTAAGTCAAAACGATTAACCCCAGCTAAAGCAACAATATTAAATTCTTTTATCTTTTTTTTGTAATTTAATATTGCTTCATAATTCCAGTTTTGTCTATTGGAATTAGACGTTCTATAGAGGCCGTCAGGATCAAAATTAGCTCCCATATTATTAAATTGATTATCAACTCTATTGGCAACTACTCCATTTACTTTACCTGATAGATTTAAGCCTTTAATAATCTCCCAGTTTAAACTAACATTAGCCACCAAGCTATTTGTTTCATCTCTATTAGAGTTTTCATATAAATTCCAATAAGGGTTATTAAAAGGACCATTAAATATAAATTGCTGATTATTTAAGTCCTTATACGGAACCAAATTTTCTTGAGACATATCTGGTCTCATATACATGTAATTATTGGCAGGATTTCTTTCACTACCATTTTGATACAATCTGTTATTTACTTTTTGGTTGGTATATATGGCCGTAACATCTGTTCTTAATTTACTTGAAATTTTTCGAGAAAAACGGAGTGTAAAATTATTTCGTATTTGATTTTCCATTCGTTGCATAACATGATCTCCACGAGTATTTTGAAAGGCAAACCGGAACGAACCTTGTTCGTTTCCTTTTGATATAGCAATATCATTAGTATACACAGTACCTACTTTATAAAGTTCTTTAATATTGTTATAATTTGGCTTATAAATAGCTGGCTCGCTGTTATAACCAAGTACTTCTTGACCCAAAAAAGGCATGCCATAAGCTCTAGGCTGCGATGCTAGAACTGGTAATCCAGTTGCAGGATCTAAATTACTTATAATACCTGAAATTCTTCCTGAGGCTCCTGTACCATAGGCATATTGATAATCTGGATATTCTCTATTGGAAACAAAAGACATATTAGAGTTGAAAGAGATATTTGCATTACCGTCTTTATCAGAAGCACCTTTTTTAGTAGTTATTAATATAACCCCGTTAGAAGCTCTTGACCCATATAAAGCAGCTGCATTTGCTCCTTTTAGCACTTGCAGAGATTCGATGTCATTTGGATTGATATTAGAAAGCGGGCTTCCATAATCAATATCGCTTCCTTCGTTCCAAACAGACACACCACCATCTCCTTGTTGGCTGTCTAAAGCTATACCATCAATAATGTATAAAGGTTGGTTGTCTCCAGTAATAGAGGTTAACCCTCTAATAACAACTCTTGTAGATCCTGTTGGTGTACTAGAATTTACAATTTGCACACCTGCAGCTTTTCCTGCTAGACCATTTAAAAAGTTAGGTGTTTGCGCTTCAGTTAAAGACTCTGTATCTACTTTTTGAGCAGCATACGTTAATGTTTTTTGCTCTCTTTCAACACCAAATGCAGTTACCACAACCTCATCCAGCTGTTCTTGAGATTCAGACAAGGTTACATTTACTTCATTAGTTTTGCCATCAAATAATATATCTTCAGTAGCATACCCTAAATAACTAAATTCAAGAACACCTTTAACTATTTCTCCAGTTGATAACATATATCGTCCATCAAAATCTGTTATGGCTCCTTTGCTTGAGTCCTTAAGTATTACAGAGACACCTATTAAAGGTATACCAGAGTCATCTGTAACTTTTCCTGTTATAATTTTTTCCTGAGAAAAAATAAATATTGGAAACAGAAAGAAGAGTATAATACCCCATTTAGTTTTTTTCATAATAATTGATTTAGTTTAAGTTTAAGACAAATGAAGAGTTTAGTGTTAATTTTTTATTAATTTTTCCTTAAAATTTTCTTTTAAAAAAAATAAAATAAAACTTTATTCATGTAGTTACGTTTTCTGTAAATAGATTAATGACGTTTAAAAATTTATGTGCATGCTAGTTAGAAACGCCAAATTGCTTGTTTAATGGGATCCCATAAATAGACTCCAGTTCTTCGGCGTACTTATTATAAAACTTTGATGCTGGGGGTAAATTTAATTTAGACCAAAATTCTTGGTTGTAAGGAATATTATAGTCGCCCATATCTAAACCTTTTACCATGTTGTTTTCAACATCTATTTTCTTTCTATCAGTTTCTATTCCTAAAACAATCACTTCGTGTCTCCAAGTTGCCGTTAAAGTATTAGTATTAACCTTTAAAAGTTTTTGCATATATGGTGTTAAAGGTTCTTTACTCTCTGAAGCCCTGTTGTGATAGCTTAAATATAATTTACCAGCGTTATTTTTTTTATAAATAAAAACAGAATTTTTCAATGAGCTTTCTATTTTATAGATACTATAGGTATCAATACCTATATAGAATTTAACGAACTTGTGCCCACCAGAACTTTGATCTTTTTTCTCACCTTCAATAACAACAATATCTTCTCCATCGTATGAGCTATCTCCTGTTTTTTTCCAAACATAATCGCCTTTGTATAAACCTTGTCTTATAGGGTGTTCTTTAGATAAAAGCTCGACAGCATGAAATTTTTGTTTCTTTTTAATAAATCTATAATCCACAGATTTTCTAGTTTGTTCAACTTCTATTTCATAGAGTTCTAGATCGAGTGGATTCATATCTAATATCTTGATGTAATGTTCAACTAAAAATCTAGACGTATTAGCTTCAGAAGAAAATCTACGGTATAATGCGTTTAGCTGATGCATGTCGCTTACTACATTCTTTTTATAATTTTTTAGAGCTAATTTAACATAATCCTTTGATGCTAAAATATTAACTTCAGAAAGGGATACAATATCTTCAATAAGTACCATTTTCTTTTCTTTTTGGTTAATATAATCTTGAACATTTATTTTAAATGTTTTATAACCAATACTAGAAACTTCTAATGTATCAACCAAATTACTTTTAGAAAGAGTAAATAAAAACACACCATCTTCATTTGTAGAAGAACCTATATACTTAGATGGTATACCAATTGCAGCATAAGGTATTCCATAACCTGTATTATCTAAAATAAGACCTTCGATGCTAATTTCATCATTTTGTGAATAAAGGAATACCGGTATAATTAAAAGTATTAAAATCCAATTTTTATTTTTCATAAAACGTGTTTTTTTAAGCTTTTTTGCAATAATCTATACACGGCAAATAAAGCATATTAAATTAAAAATCAATAAAGAATAAATTTCTTTGAAAAGGACGTGCTATTAACTTTTGCAATTAGGATATATATACTGTTTTTAAATGCATTTGCATTTATAGAGGTTTGTTTTCCTATATTATTTAATGCTAATATGCGGCTTCCCAATAAATTATATATTTCTATAGATACAGGTTCTGTTATTGAATTAAATAGCCTAATAATTTTTCTTTCGCTGTTATAGGATATTAATATTTTTTTAGATAATAAATCTTCATTTTCTACAGACAAAGTCACATTAGAATCCCAAGCGCCGGCATCATTCCCATCAGATCCAAAATCAATAGGTGTGTCATCTCCTCCATTAGCCATATCAAATTCTACTTTTCCAGATGTTTCATTAAAACGTAAATTAGAAGAAGTTAAATCTACTTTTATTTTAGAGGAGCTATACGTGTCATCTAATCCAAAACCTTTAGAAACACCAGACAATGAATTTATAAAGTTTAATTGGACTCCTGAGGCAATATTTATATCAGATTCTGGGTTTACTGTATCACCTAAAAGATTCCCGTAAATTAAAGAATTTTTGATTTCAAAGGTTCTACCACCTTCAATTTTAATTCCTCCGGCTTCTCCTGCTTCTGCAGATGTTAAGATTACTTTGTTACCAAAAACAGTTATGTTTTCTAAATTACTAGTAGCATTTAAACCTCCAAAATATAAACCTCCGCCTTGAAAAGTTGCTGTGTTATTATAAAATGTATTTTTAGACATTATTACTTTTCTACCATCTCCAAAAATATTGATTGCACCACCATTGGCTCTATCTCCATTTCCATCAGTTTTATTAATATTTGCTGCTGTATTATTTATAAATAAAGAACCCGTTATGGTTAAAGTTCCGTCACCAGAACCGCTAATTGCACCACCATCTCCTCTAGCTAAATTATTTTTGAAAATTGAGTTTGTAATAGTTATATTTCCTTCACTAAAAAAAAGACCTCCCCCAGCCTTGTCAACGCCTCCTGTAGAATTATCATCAAAAATACTATTGGTAAAAGTTAAATTAGAGTTCGCATTCATATTTATTGCTCCACCATTAATTGATGATTCTTTGTTTCCTTTAAAAGTAATATCTGAAAAAGAAACATTAAGATTTGGCTTACTAATATGAAATAAACGGTCTGTACCTTGTTTATTTGTATCTGGTGAAATTATTGCATTATCTGTGCCAATAAAATTCATGCTTTTTTCAACTAAAATTTTAGAATTATGTATTACAGTACCAGATATATTAATTGTACTTCCTTCTTTTGCAATAGCATAAGCTTTCTGAACAGTTAAAAAAGCGGTTCCTGGGCTTGTTCCTGTATTGGTGTCATCTCCAAATTCATCTGCGTAATAATTAGTGACTTCTGGTAAATTTTGATAAGATGGTTGATTAACGGTTAGCGCTATTTCTCCTCTTAAAGCTTCACCTCCTTTACCTGTTAACCATAAATAATAATCACTAGGTAAACCTTCATAATTGGTAAACTGTGTCAATGCACTTGATGGTGGATTGTCGTCTACTTTAAAAATACAAGTACCTTCGTCCATTTCATCAAACATGGCTACATAAATCGTTTCAACATTCTCATCAATTGCATTGTAAAATTGTCGCCATAAAAAATCGCCTTTTAAACGCGGAATGCTGTTTAATTCTGAGAATACTCCTTGATTTTTTTTTAAATTTTGCCAGCTAAAACCAGGAAAAACTACAGGCATGTATAGTAAGTTTTGGGCATCACACCATGCTTTGTCTGCAGCAATAATGCTTTTGTGGGAGTCTGCTGAAGTTAAGTTGGAATATCTTCCTACCGTCCAAGGGTGCACAATGTCTGCAGTTTTGATAACGGTGTGTAATTGAGGGTTTGAGGTCGCATCATTATCTAAGGTTCTCCAACTTCTAGGAACACCTAATAAAACAGAACATCCACCATAAATTGGGTCATTTTTAAAATAAGTAATCAACTCTTGTATATCATCTAAAGTATAATTATCAGTTCTATTAAAACCAACACCCCAAATGGCCACTATAGGTTTTTGATTGTAGGTTACTAAGTGTTTGTTGGTGTTGTCATTTAATCCATGTTCTGTTACGAGTTGTTGCCAATAGGTTTTAATATCATTAACCATGGTTCCTGTTGCATTTGCATTAGATAAATCGAACATAACACTTACCAATCTATTGTTATTGGCTTTTGCTGCAGTTATAATGTTATCTAGAACCAATTTATCATTGGCATTTGGATTTGGAGTATTTGACCTTAAATTAGAAGCAAATTGTTGAAAAAATACACCATCAATTCCATAATCATTCATCCATTTAAAATGACGACTGATCGTCTTTGCATTCGTAGAAGAAAAAACTGTTGCAACAGCACCATCTTTTTTAATAAATGATGTAGCATATTTTTCATCTGCATCTGCTCCACTCATATCTGGCCAAAAATCAATTGATGTTATGCCAGGCTCAAATTTACCACTTGACCCTCTGTAATGATTCCAACCACGGTTTGAACCATCTGTTGGTGTATTGAACCAGCCTTGATAACCTGCTAGTATCTTGCCTATAATGGATGTTGGTTCATTTGAAACTGCTGCAACTGTTAAATCGATACTTGTATCTGTAAATTCTTGATAAGGTCTATTTGGAAATGTCAACAATTTACTTCTTAGTAAATTTCTCATTTCTGTTGCCTTTTCAGGATTTAATTCAAATAGGTTTGTAGTTTCATAGGGATCATTTGCTAGATCGAATAACTGATCTTTTTGATGGTATAAAGGATAAGAAGCCGCGCCCAAACTTCCAAGCGAGGTATTGGGAATATAATAAGGCAAAGAGACTTGAGTTCCATTTGGACCATTAAACGTGTCTCCATTAGCAATTTTGGTATTTGTAGCATCATCATAACGCACTGTTATGTATTTCCAATCTTTGGTTCTGATGGCTCTTGAAAAACCAATTTCGAAAAATAAATAGTCGTGAATTACTTCGGTACTATTAGTGGTTAATACGTTTTTTAAACTTTTACCATCAAGCGTTATATTTGAAGTATTTACTCCTGCAATATCTAAAAAAGTGGTTGTAAAATCTATGTTTTGAACCAATTCACTATAAGTTCTAGGATTTATAATTCCATTAGGCCAATAAACCATTAAAGGGACTTTAGTACCTCCTTCATAATTTGTTGCTTTTGCTTTATTAAAATCACCATGATCAGACGTTATGATAATGATTGTATTATCTAATTTACCTTTTGCTTTTAATTTTTCTACAACGGCACCCACTGCATGGTCAAACCAACGCAACCAAGCATGTCTTGGATCTTTGCCAGATAATCCATTAATTTCATTTTTTATTTGGGTTCTTGAGGGTAAATAACTGTAATCTTGGGTTAATACTCCTTCTGCAGTAAGGTTAACATCAGCATCTAAGCCAGCATAATACCCATTGCTATTTGTCCAATAAGGTGCTGGACCATGAGGTATGGTTTCACTGTAGTATATGAAAAATGGTTCTTCATTAGTGTTTTCTATAAAATCTAATACCGCTTTATTTTTGTATTCAACATTATGAATATTTAAATTATCATTGAATAATTCTCTTAAGTTTCCAGGATAGAATGCGTTTACATGATCAAAACCAAATTCTTTCATACGATTTGACCATTTGTCATGATTGAACTTCATGGCGTTTGACACAGTTGTATTATTTGGATCTGCTGTTTTAGAATAAGCCATAAATCCATCAGTACCTTGCGTATATCTCTCTAAAATATCATGGTCAATGATGTGTGATTTACCAATAAAAGCAGTTGTATAACCTACTGTTTTTAATAAGCGAGGAAGATTTGTGATGTTTTCTTCCAATTCGATATTGTTAGCAATTCTACTTAATTTTCCCAACGGAAAGCTACTGATAAAACTATTGCCTTCTGACCTGCCTGCATACTTCCCTGTTAACATAGAATACCTACTTGGAGTACAAATAGAGGTTGAAACATATGCCTTGTTAAACACAATACCTTTCGATGCTAAATCATCTATAATTGGAGTATATACTTTATTATCACCATTAAAACCAAAAGGTCTTGATTGATTTTGATCATCACTGTTTCTCAAAGGGATTGAACTTTGATCATCAGTCATTATAAAAATAATATTTGGTTTAGTATTTTGTGAAAATATAGATCCTACATAGCATAAAAAGACTAAAAGTATTTTGAAAGTTTTCATTGATTCTTAATTATTTAAACTGAATTTATTGTCATGTAAACAAGGTTTATAACAAAAAACAGGGATTTTTTAAGATCCCTGTTCGTCATTTTAAAGTATTCACTTTAAACTGTGATGTTAATTTACTATGAATTTTTTAGAGAAAAACTTTTCAGGAGTTTTACCTAAAAGAATATAAATGCCAGCTTTTAAGCCATTTGCATTTATAGATTGTTTACTAGCAACTTCATCTACAGTTAGTACTTTAGCTCCTATAATATTATAAATCTCTACAGAAAGAGGCGCATTAATGGTATGTAAAACTTCTAAGTTTTTTGAAGCTTTATTAAAAAACACAGTAAATTGAGTTGCTAAAAAATCTTCTCTGTCTAAAGATAAAGTAAAGCCTGAATTCCAAGCACCAACATCATTCCCATCAGATCCAAAGTCTATTGGGGAGTCGTCACCGGTAGTTGGAAGCGTATATTTAACAAGCCCACTTGCCGCATCATAAGCTAAGTTAGACGATGTAAGGTTGGCAGCCATATTAGATAATGTGACCACATCTGAACCGTCTAAGGCAGGTTCAATTTTTTTAGATATTGAATTTACAAAACTTAACACTGTAGCTGGCGTAATACCTATATCTGAATCAGCAGTACCTGTAGAGCCATCTGTAACAGTATTACCATAAATAAGTGAATTTTGAATTAAAAATGGTCTTGTACCTTCAATTCTAAGACCTCCACCTTTTGATTGATTTAGCGTTGAATTCACAGCGTTATTATTAAAAATAGTTGTATTTGTAATACTACTCTCAGTATTATTTGCTGCTAAATACATAGCGCCCCCGTCATTTGTAGCTGAATTATTTACAAATGTACTACCCTGTACAATCAGTTTTCGTCCTAATGTTGCAATTGCAACAGCCCCACCTCTTGGTGCACTATTTCCATCAAATAATGAGTTTGTAATTGTTAATACGCCCGTAGCCCCTGCAAAGATAGTCCCATTGCCTGATGTTGTTGTATTATTTTTAAACGTACAGTTTGTAATACTAACATCAGAGTTTTGAGTTATGTTAACAACAGATCCTTGAACAGCTGCACTGGCATTTTGAAAGCTGATGTTTGAAAATGATACTGCTATCCCTGCATTAGAGATATTGTACATTCTTGATGAACCTGTTGCTGTAACGATGCAATCATTTAAACCCTCAAAATCTAAAGATTTTTCAATTGAAACTTGTCCAGATTGATTAATCGCACCTAATATAATTATTTTATCACCATCTAAGGCATTATTTACAGCATCATTAATCGTAGTAAATGCTGTTGCTTCCGTTAAACCGTCAGATCCATCGCCACCTACCTTTACATAATAGGTTGATTGCGCTAATAATGTTGTTGTAAAAAACAAACATGTAAGTAAACTTAAAAAAGTAATTTTTTTCATCATATTTTAGAAATTTAGTTAATTAGGTAACAAATAAACAAACTAAGCATTAATTAATGCTTAATTTTATATTAATGAAAAGTATTCCAAACAAAAATGCTTAAAATTTTATATTGTTAACAACACTTTCAACTTTTATTTTTTTATGCTAGAAAAATTCTATTTTTTTTTATGGTTGGCTTTTAATATCACTCTAGTAATTATTTAGTATATCATTTTTTTTTTCAAATATCAGACACTGAAGTCGATATCTCTGTAATTTTTACACCTTAAATGTGACTTTATAAACTAATTTATTTTCATCAATTTCTAGAAATATTTTTCAGATTTAAAATAATTTTCTTTCAAGATACAACTGTTTCAGTATCAAAAAAAAAGCAAGAACCATTTATTTATTTGCAATTACTTTATTAGCAGTTAAAATGAATCTAGAAAGCCCTGATCGTCCAACTATAACTTATGGATTAAGCGATTTTAAAAATAATTTATTATCAAATTTTGACATTAATCTTTTTCACTTATGATAAAATATACCCGTTTTTATTGTATTTATAATATGACTGGTTTCGTCTCATATATTTCAATTGGAACTGTTTCTTTAACAAAAATTCCGATTAGTTATTTAGCTTAGAAACTGTTTAAAGACTTGCAATTTAAGCTGTTTATTTTTTTAGTATTTATTGAGTAAACCCATAGTTTCGTATAAAACAGGAGATATTAATATTTCCTGAACTGTATAGACAAGTTGTTTTAAACTAAGGTTGATTTCCAATTGTATTTCTTCCATATTGAACAGGTGTGGCTCTTGTTTCAATACTCAATAATGAACCGTTGTTATTGGTTGCAAAATTTTCATCCAGGTTAGCGAATTTAGGCACATCAACCGCATTATTACCATTATCATCAACAAGAACTAACACGCCATCTGCTGCCGATTGATTAGCGGCTAAAGCAGCACTTTCATATAAAGCTAAACGCAACTGACCTGTGCTTGCCTTTTTAGCCGTGGTTTTAAATACCGTAGTTTCCGATACCGATCTATTTTTACTGGCTTGTGTAAAGCTTAGTTTTGTTGGACGTTTTGCAGCTGTATAAACCCACCCAGCTTGAACTGCTTGTAAATATTGGTTAGCGCCACCGGCCTTAGCAGCACCATTAGCTGCAAATATTGTGGTGTAAGCCACTATGGTTCCTAAATTTAAGATCCCAAGCCCAATAAAACGTATTGTTAATATTAGTGGAATTAGTAGTTAATACGTTATTCATATTTATCGGTGCTTGGAATGGATTACCAACAAAAACAAAGCTTTTCTTAGGAAAATTAACCGTACTCGAACCCGTGTTTTCTGAAACTAAAGGACCTATAGTGCTTAAGGTTGTTTCTGATGCTGTCGCATTATTATTTGTTAAATCGGTTGTTCTATCATCTCCTACCAAAATATGATAACCTTTTCCTGTTTTTAAATTTGTGTCATCTATATTATCTAAAGCTACATAATTATACACATCATTATCAAAAGTATACATGGATGGGTTTCCGGTATTGATAGCATCAAAGCCATTGGCACCTGACATAGATCCTGAAATATGAGTATCTTCCTGCCAGTTATTAGCACTAAAGTTATTAGTAGTTACTATTGAACTCAACTGACGATAAGCTTGTTTTGCAGGGATATAGCGTTCCACTCTAACACAAACTAAAAATGAAAGTGTTCAAGATCATATTTAAGCTGAACCTGTTTTATCCGATTGTAAGTTCATACTTCCATCAATAGTTACAGTTCCATTATTAGTTATTACCAACATTGGACTCACAATGAAACTAGCTCTATTTTAAATGGTTAAACCCAAACCTTATGCAAGTTTTAAATCTTGACCTACAGTGAATACTGGATAATTAGTTAACCCTTAAGGAATTGTAATACTTTTACTTGGTGATAATCATTGCATATTATTATCTTTTCAGTTACCTGCATTTTCCCAATCTGAATCTATTAATACTAGCCAAATTACTTTAGTTATTAATCCCTCATCTATATCTCCAATACAATCATTATCAACTCCAGCAGCTAATTCGGGTGCTAACTGATTAATCGCTGCATCAGCATCATCACAATCGCAGTTAAAGCGTATCCAACACCAGGAGAACTACATACTAGTGTATTTTCTACACTACCAATAAATTCATCTTCATCTACACCAACATACCAAGTCGATTCTGCGTTTAATTGTAGGCAAATCAAATTTACCTTGTGTGGTGTTTTTATTAGATTATTAAAATACCAAGTTAATTAATTCAATTATTTGTATAAAAATATTAAAAAACCCTGTTCATTTATAGAACAGGGTTTTAAAAATAATATTGATTTTATTAAATTTAATCCAAGAGGATTTCTAATTAACTACTTTTTTACTCACTACTTTATTTTCGTCAGAAGTAATTTTAACAATCAACACTTGTTGGGAAAATTTTGAACCATCGATAGTAGTTTCCGAGTTGTTAATATTCTCCTTTTTTAATACTAATCGACCACTCATATCAAACACCTGTACGTTTTTCATAGTTATACCACCTGAATTGATGTGAATTATTTTTTTATTAGTATAAATAAGCACACTTTCTTTAGTAAATACAGGTGTTTCAGTATCTAAAGTTCTTTGATATTTAAGTATAAATCTTGAACTGTTCGCTCCTGCTTCGGCAATAAAATCATACCCCCCTGCTTTCAAATTAGTTTCGGTTCCCGTAACATTATCCTTTAATATAATGTCTTGACTTCCTGCAAACAGACCGTCAACATGGTCAATAGTTATAGAATAACTACCGGCAGTATTGGTTTTGAAGCTTAAAGGCACTTCATCTGTTCCATCGAATGGTAAGGCACGTCCTTGAATAACATAATCTGTATTATCAAGGACCGAGTTTAAGGCGATGGTACCATCGTTGAAATATTTCGCGTCAAACGCATCTAAACTTTGGGTAGCACCCGTAACATAGTTTATTGCCATTTGCGCAAAGTCATCACCAGTTGCGTTTACGACATTCAACCAAATTCTGTTATTCTCAACTACTTGTTTCATTTTAAAGAATTGGCCGGCATTATTAGCAACTCTTTGTCCGTTATTAAACGTCAAATCTGTCGATGCACTACTCGCTTCCACGAAGAACCCTTGTCCTGTTTGAATGATTCCTAGAGGATCAACCGATTTGCTATTGTTATTGGTAACAAATGTTTCATTGTTCCAGGTACAATAAGCACCTCCGTTAACACCATTTCTTTTTCTCCAGAAATACAAAGTTCCAGTGATATTGGCACTATTGTCTGAAACAAATTGTGTCATACTGATAGGCGATGGATACGGATTTCCAACTAAATTGAATCGCATTCCAGCACCTCTATTTGCTAAAGTAACGGGTATAGTACCATTGTTTGGTACTCCTGTAAATACACCTGGGTAAGCTGTAGGATTACTTGGACTAGCCGTATTTGGCATACGAATCAAATAACCACTTCCTACCGCAAAGTCCGTTGTTGCAGGGCTTGGCACTGCATTGTACAAGTTGGTAGTCGTGTTATAGTTGTAAAAACGGTCAATCACTGTCTCTGGTGAGAAAGCCAATAAATTTTGATTTCCCACTGGTGATGACCATAAGGTATAATCCAGTAGTTTCAATGTTGAACTATTGCGTTTTACCGTTACGGTACCCACATTCGTTGCAGGACCAATCTGAATCAAATTGGCATTATTTTCAAACACGACGGCAGTTGGACCAGCATTGTTGATTAGCTCATTTACAACAGTCAAATTACCTGAATTCACGGTTAATACACCGGAATTCACAGTTAGTTTTTTGGCGGAAATAGCACCTTCTATATCAGTACTGTAATTTCCGACAATAATAGCTTCAACGGAAGCTGTTGGAGCACCGTTTGACCAAATTGTACCATCCCAAGTAGTTTCGGTAATTTCGATTACCGTTACAGTAGCGGTGTCAGTGCCTGTACAAGGTGAAGTAGCATTTACTGT
>NZ_CEWOCJ010000023.1:0-39214 GCF_982512915.1 Flaviramulus sp.
AGTTATGTTTTTAAGTTATTGATCATTTTTTAAAACATAATAAACAATATATAAATTCTTAATTTATTAAAAATGAGGTTGATTATAATTACTATTAACAATTGTTCACAACCTAAATTAACATCTTTTTTTTAATAAGTTTTTATATTTTTATAGCTTATAAATATACTTTTTAATGTTAATAACTTAACAAAAAAATTACATTAACTTATTTGCATATTAGCCGTAGGTTATGGATTGTAATTTTTAATTTAAAATCCTAATTAAAGTTTTATAAAACTATAAACACTTATTAACAAGTAATGAATATTTTAATACACAATATTTATAATTGTTACCTTTGTTAGTATACTTTAAAATTAATATAAAATGACTATTTCTATAGGAAACGATCACGCTGGAACAGATTATAAATTTGCTATTGTAATTTATTTAGAATCAAAAGGATACAAAGTTATTAACCACGGTACTAATAGTAATGATAGTGTAGATTACGCTGATTTTGTACATCCAGTCGCTCAAGATGTTGAAGATAACATATCTCAATATGGTATACTAATTTGTGGTAGTGCAAATGGTGTAGCTATGACAGCTAATAAACATCAAAAAGTTCGAGCAGGCTTGTGTTGGAATAAAGAAATAACCCATTTAACCAGAAGCCATAATAACGCTAATGTAATTTGTATACCAGCTAGATTTACAGCGATTCATCAAGCTGTTGAAATGGTTGAAGAATTTTTAAACACGGAGTTTGAGGGTGGTAGACATCAAGATAGAATAGATAAAATCCCTTTATCTTGTTAATAATTTTTTCTTTTAAAAGGTGTTTATAATAGTTATTTATGATAACATTTAAAATTAAATCTTTTTTTGAATTAACAACTCAAGAGTTATACAATTTACTTCAATTACGTAGTGAAGTTTTTGTAGTTGAGCAAGACTGTGTTTATCAAGATATTGATGGTAAAGATCAAAAAGCATTACATGTTTTAGGCTTTAAAAACAATAATTTAGTAGCGTATACACGTATTTTTAAACCAGGAGATTATTTTGAATATGCTAGTATTGGTAGGGTAGTGGTTTTTAAAAATGAGCGTTCTTTTAAGTATGGTTATGATATTATGGAAATATCCATAAAAGCTATAAAAGATTATTATAACGAAACGGTTATAAAAATTTCTGCTCAATGTTATCTTAAACAATTTTACTCTAATTTAGGTTTTAAAGCAAAAGGAGAGGAGTATCTAGAAGATGATATTCCGCATATTGCTATGATAAAAAAGTAATTATCGTTTTAGTGAAAAATGCCCTTTTACTATTTCACCAGAATTCAAAACTATAACATACCAATAATCATTAGTAGGTAATTGGTTTCCATTCATTGTACCATCCCAAATAAAAGCATTTTTAGGTAAAAACTTTAATAGTTTTCCATATTGGTTGTAAATAGAAATGTGTTTTATGCTATTTGTATTATCAAAAACCTCCCAGAAATCATGGTTTCCATCATTATTTGGAGTGAAATATTTTGGAATAAAATAACTGTCATTGCTAATTAAAAGACTAAAAGAGGTTTCATTACTATCACAAATAGTTTCTTTATAAATGTAAATAGTTTGTGATGTAGAAATAACATCACCAGAATTTAACATCACACCATTTCCACCTGTTTCTGTAAAATAATTTCCATTTAAAAGTACTGGTAATGTAAAAGAATTGTTAGAAACTATATTATTCAATCTATCTACTGGTACCGTGATATCGCAATCGTCTTGAGAAATAACATAACTAATAAAATCTTCTGGTTCCCAATTAATAGGTATCTTTGATGGATTATCAACAACAACACAACCCAATGAGCTATTCAATCTAAAATCTGCAATAGCAAAGGCGTTATTGCCGTTTCTAAGATTGAGTCTGCATAAATTATTGTTATTACAATCTAAAACTGTTAACGAAGCGTTTCTAGATAAATCTAATTCTGAAATGTTATTGGAGTAGCAAATTAAAGTGCTTAAGTTTAAATTATTAATTGTTTCTAATGAGTTAATATTGTTCTCTTCACAAGAAATATATGAAAGATTTATGTTTTGTGCTACATCCAAAGATGTTAAACGGTTTCTGCCAGCTTGTAGTCTTCCCAAAAAAGAATTGTTACTTAAATCAATATTTGAAATTTCGTTATTTTCAAAAGCTAAAACAACAAGTTCAGGATTTTTAGTAACATTTAGAGTTTCTAACCGGTTGTTTCTACAAACTAATGATATTAAGTCAGGATTTTGGTTGGTGTTTACTACAGATATTAGGTTATTATGGCACCATAAAATTTTTAAATCCGGGAGCGTACTTACATCTAAATTAGTTAACTCATTATCAAAAACATACAATTCTGTAAGATTTGTGTTTTTAGATACATCTATAGCATTTAATTTGTTTGTTGAACAATCAAGTATAGATAACGCTGTAAAATCTTCAATACCCGTAAGGTCTAAGATGTTTTTCTCGCGTATATTTAAGCTAGTTATACCAATAATATTTTCAGTTGGAACAAAATTATTTAAAGGAGCCGTATCTAAACCTAAGTCGATTAAGGCTTGTTCAAAATTATCATCAGGAACAAAGGTTTGAGAGAATAAATCAGTGTTTATGAAAAAAAAGACTATTATCGAGATAAAACTAGTTTTACAAACCATAAACCTTTAATTAGAATCATCAACATACGTAATAACGATTTCTACTCTTCTGTCAAGTTTAGGATCGCCACCAAGAGGAAATTTTCGACGCAAACCTAAATGGCGCATTCTTTTTTTATCAACACCTTTTTTAGCAAAATAGTCATAAACAAACTTAGCTCTTGCTTCAGAAAGGTTGCGTAATTGAGTTTTTCTATCAATAGCGTCTCTAGTAAGTTGAGTACAACAAACATGCCCTTGAATGGTAAAGTAAATATCTTTTCTTTCTACAAGTGCTTTGGCTATATTATCTAAATTTAACTTAGATTCCGGGGTTATAGTGGCATAACCTGTTTTAAATAAAATATTTTTAAAAACTATTTTATCCCCTTTTGAGCTCTCTTTTATTAAATCAACAACATCTTTTTCTTTAACAATAGCCTTAGGAATAGTATCTTTTACTAGAGGTTTTGGAGGTTTTGGCTTAACATTAATTTCAACTTTTCTATTTAAACCCCTTATGTTTAAAATATTTTTTTCTTCAACAATTTTTAAAAGAATCTCACCTTTTCCATCAACATTTGTTATTAAAGACTCACTAATTTCGTTATTTGAAAAAATAGTTTTTATCGCATTTGCTCGTTGTTGAGATAGTTTTAGATTATAAGTTTCTGCTCCAATATCATCACAAAAACCAAAAATAGAAATAGAATCAATATCTACATCTAAAAGTTTTGAAATAAAAAGTAATAAGCGATTTTCTTCGGTTATAGGGACATCAAATTTATCGGTTTCAAAATAAACTTCATGTGTTAGCTCTTTTTGGGAGAAAGCAAACACCGTGTTAAATGTTATAAAAATTGAAATCAAAAATTTATTCATAGTAGGATTATAGAACAGGTATAAATATACTATTTTAAATCTAAAACCATGCCAGATGCCTGATAACAAGGGTTTTTATAACGATAAAACGCTGAAATTTATTTTAAATATCCTAAATAAGTAGCAGGATTTTCAAGTATTTCATTAGATTTTTTTATTTGAGCATCGTGTATTTTATAATATTCATACAAACCTTCTCTGTAAGCATATTGCTTTACAATTTCTTCTGTAAGTAGTTTTAATATATATGTTTTATTTTGATCTATTATTGAGGTTTTTGAGGCGTTTAAATTTGATATTAAAGTATTAAAATCTTCTTTAATATCATTATTCAATGATTCAACTTTAGCGGTTTCAAAAGCTTTAAAAAGCGCTTTTTCAGTATCGGTTTCAAATGTAAAATTATTAATTTTCAAATAATTTTTAAAGTCTTCAAAATCTGAATTATTTAAAATTAAACTATTTACATCTTCAATGTTATGTTTGTAATGATAGTTGGTTGCGTAATTAAAAATTAAATCATTGTTAATAATTGCAGTGGTTATAGGAGAATTTGTTTGCGAGCCAATAAAAACGTCTGGTAGAACACCGCCACCATCAAAAACCTTTCTCCCTTTTTTGGTTTTAAATTCGTTATAGTTTTCTTGTTTAATCCTTACAGCGCCACCTTTATCATCTTTATGCCAATAATCTAAAGATTGAATACATCTACCAGAAGGCGTATAATATCTAGAAATAGTAATTTTAACCTGAGTCCCGTAAGTAAGTTGTTTTGGGCGTTGTACCAAACCCTTTCCAAAACTTCTAGAACCAACAATTACAGCACGATCAAGATCTTGTAAGGCCCCAGAAACTATTTCACTTGCTGAGGCGCTATTACCGTTAATTAAAATAACTAAAGGTATTTCTGTGTCGATAGGATCGTTTTGTGTGTAATACGTTTTGTTATATTTCTCTACTTTAGATTTAGTCGTTACAACTAATTGGCCTTTAGGTACAAAAAGATTAACAATTTTAATAGCCTCATTAACCAATCCGCCAGGGTTGCCTCTTAAGTCTAAAATAATTCGCTCAGCGCCTTGTGCTTTTAAATCTCTTAAAGCATAATTTGTTTCTAAGAAAGCTTTATCACTAAAACTACTTAAAACGATATACCCTGTTTTGTTATTTACCATCGAGAAGTGGGGAACTGCTTTTATTTCTACCTCAGCCCTTTTTATGGTAGCCGTTTGTGTTTTTCCTTGACGTTTATAAGTAACTTCAATTGATGTGTCTGTAGTGCCTTTTAGCAAATCTCCAGCATCTTCTTTAAAACTCTCAACTAGGGTGTTTCCAACCTTAATAATTTCATCTCCTGCTTTTAATCCTGCTTTATCAGCTGGATAATCTTTATAAGGCTCAATAACAACAAGCTTGTCTTTTAACGTTTTTATTTTAGCTCCAATACCAGTATAATCTCCTGTGTTATTAATTCTTGCCGCTTCAACATCCTGTTCATTCATAAAGTTAGTGTAAGGGTCTAAATCGGCTAACATGCTTTTTATAGCAATATCCATTAAATCACCAGGATTGGTGTCATCAACATAATTCATATTGAGTTCTTTAAAAACAGTAGTGAAAATCTCAATCTGTTTCGCAATTTCAAAAAAATCATTTTGAAAAGCTGTAGTTGATAAAAAAATAGCGAAAGCCATTAAAGGAATGATAACTTTCTTTTTTAATATATTTTTCATTTTATGTTATTTATTTTTCAGAAATTTTATTTGAAAATTTTTCAAATAATGTTTTCATTTTAATTTCTATATCTGATAATGATAAAATCTCTTTGCCAATGTACAAAATCATGAACGCGTGTTGTGTTTTTAAACTGTTAAAATACAACGCTTTGTTTAATCTGTAAGATTCTCTTAGCAAGCGTTTTACTCGATTTCTACCTACTGCAGTTTTAAAATTTCTTTTACTTACTGAAACACCTGTTTTAGCAAGAACACCATCATCAAAAAAAGTTGCTAAATAAACTAAACGTAACGGAAATACAGAAACAGATTGACCCTCTATAAACAGTTGGTCAATAAGTTTTTTGCTTTTTAGTTTTTCTTTTTTTGGATATGAAGTAGACATAAGTGATTTTGTAGTCACAAAAATAACAATAACAATCAATACAAAGGTATTTAGATGTTATATGATATTTATTGGTTTTAGCTTCAAATAAAATTTGATAATAAAAACACTTTTTAAAGATTGGATTTTTTGTAATGATATATCGCGAAGTTTTTTATAAGCGAAATAGCATTAATTGTAAATAAAAGTGTCTAAAGTCACTTTTTCTTTCAATCCAAACAATTTAATTACACGAACCTCTTTGGTTTCGTTATTTAAACCATAATTTTTATAGATTGTATATTTTAAAAACGTTGGATTTAAAAGAGGCTCTTCATTTAAACACTGAACATTTATTATCCATGGTCCTTTTGGAGAATCGTCTATTGTAAATTCTTCAGTAAAATAACCGGTTTCGTTTTCATTAAGTAAACGTTGTTTATTTTCGAGAACCGTATGCTGCCATTTAAAATATTTTTTATTTGGATCTACAAACTGAATTTCAAATTCTGTATTCGATTTATTCCATTCAAAAACAATTCGGACATCTTGATTAAAGCCAACCTTAAGTAATTCGGAAGGCAAATCGTTGTAAGTAACTTTAGATTTATGAAATGCTAAAAAGTGTTTTAACTCGTTAATAATTGTTTTATCTAGTCCAGAAAAATCAACATCTTCAATGGAGTTTGTAATCATTTGTTTGTAAAGCACCATAGCTTCTTCATACAAACCAGTATTTTGAAATATAAGCGCTAAATCCCTGTATGATTGTGCGTCTTTAGGCCTTAGTTGTGTAATTCTTTCATAAATATATCGTGCTTCGTTTAATTTACCCAATACTTCTAATTTATAAGCCAATACTTTTAATGCTGTAGCATTATCAAAAGCGATATCTGCAATATTAGAAAGAATACTATACGCATAATCTTGATTCCATTTTGTAAAATAATCTGAAGCTTCAATATAAAAAGGAATCGTTGGTGTTACTTGTGCGTTTTTATCTTTTTCATATAAATCAAGTGCATTTTCAAATGAAGTTGCGCTACTTAAATACTTAAGAGTAGATAGTGTTTCAATGTTATTTAAAAGAGGCAGTTGTTCACTGTAATCATTACCAGTTACTAATGCGGAGTTAATAATATTGCCGTTTTCGTCTTTCTCTGTAAAATTTGTTTTAGATCTAATAAGAATTACACCGGGAACCCCTTCAGAACCATATTTATTTGTATCAGCTAATGATCGAAGTACAGCTATTCCAGCAATATTTTGTGGGTCTACAAAGCTTACATCACCAATAAGCCCTCCATCAAGCAATAATAAAGGCGTGCCTGTATTCCCTCTAATGGAGATAGAAGGGTTTTCTCTGCTACCTTTTACAAACACACCTGGAACTCTTCTTAAAACATCGGCGATAAACAAATCGGAAGGCCTTATATCTTTGCTAGTAAAAAAAGTACCACCACCAGCGGTAGAAACACCATCAGCAGCAAAAATATCTCTAATAGTTTCTTCTTTTTTTGGAGTTGCTTTTATTGAGATTTCATCCAGAACAACACCTTCAAAATCTAGTTGAATATCTATGTTTTTTTCATTAGAAACATCAACCTTTTCAGGCGTCATTCCTAAATAATTAATCACTAAAATATCACCATATTTTGCAGGGATATTATAAGCGCCGTCATCGCCTGAAATGGTTTCTATAAAAGAGTTTTCAATTTTAATTGAGGCGCCTTTTATTGGAGAAATACTATCAAAAACTTTTCCATAAACATGATCTTTTGGGTTGAATAATTCGCCTTCTTCATTATAAACCTCTTCGTCTTTAATGTCATTTAAAATAAAATTTAAAGCATTATCTAACGTATTTTTATTTAGGTTTATATAATGACCATCTGAGAAAAAAGAAATATCCTGTAAAACAACATGATTTGAATTTTCTGAAGAACTTATACAAAACACAGGAACATCTGTCTCTAAATTTAAATTACCTAAAGTGGCATTACCATCTGTAAATAGTATAATGGAGTCTATATTTAATTCAGAATTTATAACTAGTTTTGAAAAATCTGTAGCACCATCATATCTAGAGTTTTCTAAGTATTTTGTAAGCTCATCAGTATTTCCTCTATTTATTTCAAATGTTTTTTTTGCGTTAATATTTGCACTAAAAGCTACAACTTCAACAGTTGTTTTTTCTACCTTCTTTAAGTAACCTTTAATAAATCTTAACTCTTTTTCGATATCACGATCCTTTTTCATCGAATTGGATGTGTCCCAAAACAAGGTAATTTTATTTGGTAAAGCTCTAACGGTTATGGTTTCTTTGTTAGACTTTGGGTAGGAGGTGAGTAAGCTAAAATTCATAGCCACTCCATCGGTTCTTTTCCATTTATCTTGACTTATATACCTGGTATATGTTGAAGCTGTTGACACCCCTGTTTTTTTAAGTCCAGCAACCACAAATCCAATAACATCATCAAAAACCTCAACTACCTCAATACTTACAATAACATCATTATTAACCACAATGTTATATGGCTTTAGGTTTATAGTTTCTATGCCCTTTTTAATAGAGATAGTGTGAAAAATATTGGTGTTTACAATATTGTTTTTGGGTTCTCTTTTATCGTAATCATAAATATTTATCCTTATCCTTAAGCTATCTGAAAGGTTTTCTAAAACTCGAATTTTTAACTCTTTAATTTTTGATTTTTTCTTATTTATTCTTAATCTAGTTCCAATTTCTCCACCAAGCGCTATTTTATCTTTCCAATAACCAATAGTACCATTGCTGTAATTTAAAGTTCCAATTTGCTTATCCTCGGTTGCAATAGCTGTGATAACAGTCTCGTCTAAACTAATTGCTTTAGGTGTTAATGCTATTTTATCAGTGTTACTTAACAAATCGAACAACTGATTAGCCTCTACACTAAGGGTTTCATAACCTAAAACCGAAAATTGAAGTATTTCTTTTTCCCAAACAGATTGCTCGTCATATTTTAATATAAAATAACCAGTTTCATTACTTACCGTTCCAATTCCTTTTTGTAAAAATCCAATATTAACGTATGGAATGGGTGATTTTGTTACATCATCTACAACATAGGCCTCGATTACTATTTCATATTGTGCAAATGCTATTGAAGTTATAAAACCAAAAAAGAGAAATAGTATTTTTTTCATAAAAGAAATTTTTTTCAAAAAAGAAAACCAAAAACCAATTGGTTAAATTAATAATATGTTTACATTTTATTGTTTTCTGCATTAATATCAGCCATACCATTTTTTGGGTCTATCTCAACTGATTTTATAGATTTTGAAGTTTCAAAAGTGTACGTTGGATATGCCCATGCCCAATCTTTAATTATAGTTGCTTTTGTTGGTTTTTCACCACGCATCATTTGTAAAGGGATATAAAAATCTTCAACAGTTCCATCTGTGTAAGTAACGGTTAAATCTATAGGCATAGGCATTAATCCCATACGTTCTAGCGTAACTGTTTTGTCTTCTACAGCTTTTATACCATAATCTATGGTATTTGTTGTTTGTGCAAAATCAATTAAATACCAATCAAGTTCTAAGTCTGTGATACGTTCTGCTGTTCTAACTATATCTAAAGGTTTTGGGTGTTTGAATGAAAAATCGTTAAAGTATTTTTTTATCGTTTTTTTTAAGTTCTCTTCACCAATAATATAACCTAGTTGCGCTAAAAACACAGCGCCTTTACTGTAAGCAGCGGCACCATAAGCGCTATTTAACGCATATCTATCGGCCTGAGTTGTTAACGGTTGTTCAGTGCCAGATTTTGCTAATCTAATGTAACTTCTATAAGATCCTGAGTGAGGGTTTTCTCTTTTTTCTTCACGCAAAGAATTCATGGCTAAAGCCGAAATATAGCTTGTAAAACCTTCATCCATCCACTCATGTTTTGCTTCGTTACTCGCTAGTAAAAATTGAAACCACGTATGCGCTAATTCATGTGAAGCCGTACCTAGTAAACCTCCATAATTAGAACCACCAGTAATTAAAGTACACATAGCGTATTCCATACCGCCATCACCACCTTGAATAAACGAGTATTGTTTGTATGGATATTTGCCAACATTTTCACTAAAAAACTGCATTAATTTTACGGTTTCAGGCTGAATTTTTTTCCAATTTGCTTGAATGGTTTTATCACCGGAATATAAAAAATGTAAAACCGGACCATCAGGAACCTGCAAGGTATCATGAAAATAATCTGGATCTGCTGCCCAAGTAAAATCGTGTACTTTTGGCGCTTTAAAGTGCCATGTAAGCTTATCGCCTTTAGGTTTATTTACGGTATCATTTTCATAACCAAACCCTATTTCGTTTGGGTTTTGTAAGTAACCAGTTCCACCAATTATATAATTTTTATCAATGGTTATTTTCACATCAAAATCTCCCCAAACACCATGAAATTCTCTTGCTATATAAGGGTCGGCATGCCAACCTTCAAAATCATATTCTGCTAATTTTGGGTACCATTGGGTCATAGAAAGAGAAACACCATCGGCATTGTTTCGCCCAGAACGACGGATTTGAACCGGTACTTGACCCTCAAAATCCATATCAAAAGTTACTTTTTCACCCGGTTTTATAGGCATATCTAATTTTACTTCTAAAACGGTACCAACTGTTTCGTGTTTTAAACTAACCCCATTTTGTTTTAAAGAATTTACTTTAATGTAACCTATTTCGTTCGGTTTTAATTTACTAATACGGTCTTGCACTCTAGAATCTGGATCTGCAATGCTTCGAGAACGCACATCCATTTCACTTCCAGGCTGAAAAGCATTAAAATACAAATGGTAGTAAACTCTGTTTAAAGCATCTGGAGAATTATTAGTGTATACTAATTGTTGCTTTCCTTTGTATTGATAGGTGTTTACATCCATATCAATATCCATTTTATAATCAACATGTTGTTGCCAATAATCAGAATTTGTGGGTTCTATTTTAGTTTGTGGTTCTGTAATATTAGAAACCGAAGTAGCAACTGATTCTTTCGAGCTGTGACATGATAATAAAAATGCAATATAAAAAACAAATAAAAAGTAACGTTTCATAATGAGTTTAGATTTTATTTAGAAGCTATTTGAGAAGCCATGATTAGAGCGTTGTATGCATTAACTATTTTAGATGATTTTGATAAATCAGCAAAAGGACGAATATCATTATTATCACCGCCAACAATTACTTTAGGTTTAAGCGCTAAACCAGAATCCATAATAATTTGTTTTACTTGAGCAGCTGTTAATTTAGGATAATAAGAGCGAATTAAAGCAGCAACACCGGCAACGGCAGGAGCAGCCATAGAGGTGCCACCTTTAGTGTCATATTCGTTCTCTGGTGTTGTAGAGTATACACTTGCTCCAGGAGCAAATACATCAACATTTTTCTTTCCGTAATTAGAAAAACCAGCTACCATACCAGAACCATATTTAGGAGCTAAAGCACCTACTCTAATATAAGTATCTGAAATTTCTTCACCATTAATATTATCATCAGGAAAATTAGGCTCTACATCAACATCTTTACTATCGTTTCCTGCTGCATGAACAAATACGACATCTTTTTGTGAAGCGTATGTAATCGCATCACGAATCCAATCACTGTGTGGTGAAAAACTTTTCCCAAAACTTCCATTTATTATTGAAGCACCATTATCAACAGCATATCTGATGGCTAAAGCAATATCTTTATCATACTCATCACCATTTGGTACTGTTCTTACACTCATAATTTCAACATTATTAGCTACCCCATTTGCACCTTTTCCGTTATTGCGTTCTGCAGCAATAATACCAGCAACGTGTGTTCCATGGCTCTCGCTTTTCTTTACGGGCTTTACATTGCCATTACCATAAAATTTAGTGGACATATCATCTGGATTATCGCCACTAACACGACCTTTAAAGTTTTTATTAAGGTTAAAGTTTAAGCGTTCATTGATGCTTTCCAAACCATCTTTAATTTCTTTTTTAGCATCACCCATAGAGTCCATACCATTGCTAAACATATATTGCGCAATTTGTTTAGCTTGATTTATTGCTTGGACTTCACTTTTAATTTCGTTTACTTCTTCTTTTGTGTAATCCTTTTTACCTAAATGTTTCGTTAGGGTTTCATCGGCATTTGTAATTTGCTGAAATATTTGATCGTATTGCGTTTTATAGCCTAAATACTTTTCGTATTCTTTATCGTATTCAGCTTTAGCTTTAGCATAATCAGGATTATTTGTATTACCACTCGCTAAAATTCTCACATATTCTAATTGTTCATCGTAACCATCACCTAAAAAATTCCATCCATGAATATCGTCTATATAACCATTGTTATCATCGTCTTTTCCGTTGTTAGGTATTTCGTTTTTGTTAGTCCAGATATTATCGTTTAAATCTTCGTGATCTATATCAATACCAGAATCTATAACTGCCACAATAACTTTTGCGCCTTTTTTATTTTTAATAATTTCGGCGTAAGCTTTATCAACAGACATTCCAGGAATAGTATCTGTTACCAAATCTAAATGCCCCCAATTATGTTTTTCGGCTTCTGTTAAATCTGAAACTTTTAAAGGAGAAGTATCGATATTTTCAACAGGAGTAGATATAATGGAAGCGGAACTACCACAACCAAAAAGAAGTAATGAAAATAAGGTTGAAGTTATGATGTTTCTTAGTGTTTTCATGTTTTTAATAATTTAGTTAAATAGGTCTTTTGTTGTATATGTACTGTTTAGTTTTACGCCTTTTTCTGTGTTTTTTACAGTTATAATTTCATTATGAGCATCGTGCTCTAAAAACAAATAATAATTATTATCAGCAGCTAGGTTTAGAAATTTTTCTTTTTCATCCAGTGTTAATAAAGGTCTGGTGTCATAGCCCATAACATAGGGTAATGGTAAATGCCCAACTGTTGGTAATAAATCTGCCATAAAAGCGATAGTTTTACCTTTAAAATTTATAAGCGGTATCATTTGCTTATCTGTATGACCATTAGCAAAAAACACATCAAAATGGAGTTCTGAATTTTTAAGAATATCACTTTCAGGAAGCGTCATAAATTTTAATTGTCCGCTTTCTTCTATAGGAACAATATTTTCTTTTAAAAAGGATGCTTTTTCGCGTTTATTTGGTTGGGTTGCCCATAACCAGTGGTCTTTATTACTCCAAAAATGTGCATTTTTAAAAGCTGGCTCATAGCTTGTTTTATTGTTATTCCATTGTATACTCCCTCCGCAATGATCAAAATGTAAATGTGTTAAAAACACATCTGTGATATCGTCTCGATGAAAACCATGTGTTTTAAGCGAGCTATCTAAAGTAAAATCTCCCCAAAGATGATAGTAACCAAAAAACTTTTCAGATTGTTTATTACCCATGCCATTATCAATCAAAATAAGGCGGCTACAATCTTCAATAAGCAGGCAGCGTGTACTTAAATCAATCATATTATTAGGATCTGCTGGATTGGTTTTTTGCCATATAGATTTAGGTACCACACCAAACATAGCACCGCCATCAAGTTTTAAATTTCCAGCATTAATAGCATATAAATTCATAGCATTGTAAAATTAAGAAATCTATTGTTAATCCTTAAAAATGTTAAGAATATATTATGAAATCATTTATATTTTTTATTGTTAATCTGCTTCATTTTAAACAGAAGAAATAACCTGCTTTAAACGCTTACCAAAATCAAACAAAGATTTAATTTCTTTAATACTAGCCAAACGTTCTTTTCTAAATACTAATAAGGCATTGCCATTAGATTCTATATGATAATAAGGATTGCTTTCAAAAAACCTAACCAAATCATCATTAAAAAACGCTTTAATTTCAGTTTCATTTTCACCTAATAAATAAAAGCGATTAGAAAAATCTGAATGATTTTCAATAGGAATGTCTTTAAACCCAGCAAGCGCATATACTTTTTCTAAAAGTCCTTCTCTATCCAATGTAAACTGTGGTATAATATCATTTAAATTTATATAAAGCATTGTAGAGCTAATCTCGTTTTTGGTTATAAATTCACCCTCAGTAAACTCCACATCAAACAACTTTATACTTTTGTCTTTTTGATATAATTCATTATAAATATGATTGATTTTTTTAGTGTTGAAAAATAAAAAGGTATTTAAAAACTGTATGTTTTTTTGTTTTTTAGAGTGGTAGTTTAAATCATAGTTTTCTGCTAAGCTTTCCATGGTTTTTTGGCGTCTGGTAAGGCTGTTTTTTATAATTTTTGGTACGGGCAATAAGCGCCTAGAAGCAAAGGGGTGTTTTGAGTAAGCATCGTGCATATCTAAACCAATCACTTCAAAATTACCACCTCTCTTCGCAAATAATTCTTGATAATTATTAATGTTCTCTAAAACCGTATCATCAACAAATTCACAAAGCGAAAAATCTACAATGATGTCTTGGTTTTCTGGCACCGCATCTAAACGTTGTTTTAAACGGAAGTAATTCAAAAAACTACAAAAGTGTTTGATGCTCACATAAAAATTATTTCTAGCGTCTTGTTCTTTAAACATTAAAACATTCGGTTTTAATACATTTCTTAAAATCAATCCCGAGTTTTTATTTATGATGATATGTATGATTAGAGTCATTAAAACACCAGCAACAATACCTGTTATTAAACCTATTTTTAAGGTGATAATAAGCGTTACAAAAAACACAATAAGTTGCTCTTTACCTATAGAAAACATTTTAGTAATAATGTTTGGCGATGCGAGTTTATAACCTGTATAAACCAAAATAGCCATTAATGCAGGCAGCGGGATGCGTGTTAACTGCGTACTAAAAAACACAATAAAAATAACTAAAAACAAGGCGTGAAAAAAGTTGGACGACCTGTTACTAGCGCCATTATTTACATTTACAGAGCTACGTGCAATGACCGCAACTACATTTAAACCTCCTAATAAACCACTAACAATAGTTGCTAAACCTAAGGCTTTAAGATCTCTATTAACATTCGAGCGTCTTTTTTCAGGGTCTAGTTTATCAACCGCTTTAATGCTTAGTAATGATTCAATACTCGAAATTAGGGTTAAGGCTAAAACACTTCCAAAAAAAGATAAACTCCAAAAGCCATTAAAATTGGGCGAAGGTAAATCGGCTATAATATTTTGTATAGAAGGAATGCCAGAAATCATATATTCTTTGGCAATGGGGTTGGGTTCGTGCAATCCTATTTCAAAATAATAACTAAAGCCAATAGATAACATAACAATCCACATGGGAGCGGGAATAAGTTGCAGGTATTTATTCCTAATTTTAGAATATATAAACATAATAGCTAAACTTATAGCTCCGGCTAAAGCGGCATAAATTAAACCTTTAGTTCCGTAATGAAACGCGTCATTTATAGTATGAGGTATTTCTAAAAGATAATCAATGGTATCCTCTCTATTTATTTTGTGGGCAAGCATGATGTGAAACTGTTTGCCTAAAATAATTAAGCCAATAGCTGCTAACATCCCTTGAATGGCGGAAGACGGAAAAAAATCAGCCAAAGAGCCCATTCTAAAAAAACCTAAAATTAAAAGCAATAAACCCGAGCACACCACAGCCACATAAGCTGTTTCTAAACCTAAGGATGTAATAGCAACTAAAATAACTCCAACTAAACCATTTCCTGGTCCGGTTATAGTAACATGGCTACCTCCTAAAATGGAAACTATAATACCACCAACTATAGCGGCAATAACCCCAGAAATAGGTGGCGCATCACTAGCCATAGCAAGTCCTAAACCAAGAGGTAGTGCAATAAGACTCACTACAAAACCAGAAAATATATTTTGCGGAATCGTCTTTAAAAAGGTTGTTATATTGCTTTTTTTAGGGCTCATTGTAGAATTAACAAATCGGTTGGTAATTCAGTTAAAATATGCTCGATATCATGCGGAAATAAGCGATCCCAAAAACGCATTTTTTTTGGTGCGTTCATCACCAATAAATCGGCTCTTGAAATTTGCGCGTAATGCCCAATGGAATATCCTTGTTTTCCAAAAATAGGCTGTAATTTAATCAGTTTGTTTTTTGTGTAGGTTTCCGGAATATGTTTAATAATCTCTTTTATTCTAGAGTTTTCTCTCAGTTTAATCCGTTCTTTAGCAATGGTAGCTCTTCTAAGAGATTTATCATCATCAACTTTTACAGAAACGGCTTCTCGGTTAATTTCTTCAACAATCGTAATTTTTTCAGCATGTAGTTTTTCGGCAACATAAAACGCCAAGGTAATGGTTTGCTCTGTTTTAGGTTCTTTTAGGCCATTAACCACAATGTGCTTACAGGGCACACGTTCAACTGAAGGTTTTATTAATAAAAGTATCGAGCATTTTGCTTGCCTTGTAATTTTTCTAGCAATAGAGCCTACGTAATATTTTAAAAAACCTTCGCGTTTTAAAGCGCCTAGAATGAGTAAGTCAATATTTTTTTCTTCTGAAGTTGATAAAATAACATCAACCGGTTTTCCAGTTTTAAAAACTACTTCAAAATTTAAGTTATCTTTTTCAAAACTTTTAAGAATCAATTTTAGCATCGTTTTTTTATCGGTGGAAGCTTCACCAACATGAATTAAAAATAATTTAGAATTGAAAAAAACAGCTAATCGTGCCGCTTCAAAAAGGTTCGCTTTTAAGTTGGGCGAAAATGCCACACCAATTCCTATATTTTTAAAGGGTTTTAAAGACAATTTGATGAATTTTTAGGCTGAAAGTTGAAAGATAGTATTTTTTAAAAACTTCAAAGCATCTCTTTTACTTAAATTAGTAACTTTATACCGAATTTACAATATGTTAGAATTAGCAGGCATCATTATTTTAGGAATATTAGCCCAATGGGTAGCTTGGAAATTTAAAATTCCAGCCATATTACCATTAATATTAATAGGTTTATTGGTAGGCCCTATTGCTGCTGAGTTTTTAAGTGAAGATGGCACCAAGTGGATTGAGCCCGTTTGGAATGGTAAAAAGGGATTATTTCCAGGAGAAAGCCTCTATTATTTTGTATCGTTAGCCATTAGTGTCATTCTTTTTGAAGGCGGACTGACCTTAAAAAGAGCAGAAATAAAAACAGTAGGCCCTGTTATTACCAAACTCATTACCCTGGGGTCTGCGGTTACTTTTTTTGGTGCAGGTTTGATGGCGCATCTTATTTTTGGCTTAAGTTGGGAGCTGTCTTTTTTATTTTCTGGTCTTATTATAGTTACCGGACCAACCGTAATTACCCCTATTTTAAGAAATATTCCTTTAAAGAAAGACCTTTCAACGGTTTTAAAATGGGAAGGTATTTTAATAGACCCAATTGGCGCGCTGGTAGCTGTTTTGGTTTTTGAGTTTATTAGTGTGGAAGACGATAGTGGTTTTACAAAAACAGCCTTAATCGAGTTTGGTAAAATTATTTTATTTGGTACCACCTTTGGGTTTACGTTTGCGCATGCCCTAGCGTTTTCAATCAATAAAAAATTAATACCACATTATTTATTAAACGTGGTATCGCTATCAACGGTGTTGTTGGTTTTTGTAGAATCTGAAATTTTTGCCCACGAGTCTGGGTTATTAGCCGTGGTAGTTATGGGTATGGTTTTAGGTAATGGTAAGCTGGAAAACATTAAAGAGCTCTTGTATTTTAAAGAGTCGTTAAGCGTATTACTTATCTCTATTTTATTCATTTTATTGGCTGCCAATATAAATATTGAAGATTTGATGCTGCTTTACACCTGGCAAACCGCCGCCCTTTTTGCGGTGGTAGTTTTTGTAATAAGACCGCTTGCGGTATTTTTAAGTACCATAGGCTCCCCTTTAAAAACCAACGAAAAAGTGTTTATAAGTTGGGTAGGACCACGAGGTATTGTAGCCGCAGGTATCGCTTCGCTTTTTGGAAGTAAGCTTTTAAAACAAGGCGTTGAAGGCGCCGAGTATATTACCCCTTTGGTGTTTATGATTGTTTTAGGAACCGTGTTATTAAATGCTACCACAGCCAGATTATTTGCAAAACTTGTAGGCGTATTTTTAACAAAATCTGGTGGTATTTTAATAGTAGGTGCTACCAGAATTTCAAGAATATTGGGGCAATATTTAGAAGCCAATGGTAGGCATGTGGTACTAATCGATAGCAACGAACGCAACATACAAAAAGCACAAGAGTTAGGTTTGGAAGCCATGAGCACCAATATATATTCTGATAATTTAATGGATAATATTGAGTTGAGTGATGTGGGTTATTTATTGGCTCTAACCGGTAACTCGGATATTAATAAATACGCCATTGAAAAATACGGGAAACAATTTGGAGAAAACGGCTCGTTTAGGTTAATCTCATCCCAAGAAAAGTTGGAAGAAACTAGCGGACTAAGGGAGTATTTGCTATCGCAAACCTATGATTTTAATACCCTAACAGAATTAGCAAGAACCTATCCAGAAATACACGAAATAGCCTTGTTAAGTAGAGACCATTACCATGATTTGATTGCTAAAACCAGTAATGATGACGACTGCATCCCGTTATTTGTTAAAGATTTAAATGGTGAATTGCATATAATTGCTTCATACCATTTACAGGCTAATACCATTAAAAAAGGCTACAAACTAGTTTATTTAGGTAAACCTTTTGAAGAAGGTGTGGAGGCGGTTTGATTTGTTCTTTTCGTATAATAAGATCAAACCAAATATTGGGCCTAAAGCTAATATTGTATAAATATAGATTGGATTTATTTTAGCCTGCAAAACATTCAGAAGCTGGATACTAATTATTGTTATTGAGAAACCAATACAATTTACAATGGTAAGTGCGAACCCTTTTATTTCTGCTGATGCATTTTGAGCAACTAGCGTTGAGAAAAGAGGTGAGTCTGCAATAACAACTATTCCCCAAAAAATAAGAAAACAAATAAAAACGATTTCAGATTCAGTTGCGAACATCAAAGGAGAAATAAGGCAGCATCCGCAAGATAGGAGAAGTGCTATGAATGCTATTCGTTTAGTACCTAATGTTTGTGCGAGATATCCACCAATCACACAGGCCAATCCACCAATTCCTATAATCAGAAATGACAATAACGGAATATTAAATGCAGATTCAGGATGCTCTGTGCTATATGTTTTGAGTATGATCGGTACAAATGCCCAAAAGGCATACAATTCCCACATGTGACTAAAATAACCGAAGGCCGCAGAACGAAATTTAGGATTTTGAAATACACCAAAAAAAGCTGATATTTTCAACTTGTTTCCTGGTTTTCGGTAAGGCCCATCAGGCACCATTATTAACATTAAAATACCACCTAACGCCCCAAGAAATGAAGTTAAGACTAGTACGGATTTCCATGGAAAAGCTCCAGTCATTTCCTTCGCTAAATGTGGGAATGCAGTGCCAACCACTAATGCACCGACTAGGAAACCAAGCGATTTACCTAATCCTTTTTCATAATAGTCCGCTGCTATTTTCATGCCTACTGGGTATATACCGGCTAAAAAGAAGCCAGTAATAAAACGAAGTGAAAAGATGCTTGCTAAACTGTTCCCTTCCCATATTATTCCAGCATTAAATAGAGAACCAAGTAAAGCACAGGTTAAAAACACTTTTGATGGAGAAAAACGGTCAGTAATAGTTAAAATGGCGAAGATCAGTGTCCCTAAAATAAAACCGAATTGTACGGCCGATGTTAAGTGCCCCAAAGCACTACCTTTAAGGTTAAAATCCATCATAAGATCTCCCATCACACCATTCCCAGCAAACCAAAGTGATGTACAGCAGAACTGAGAGAGTACGATTATCGGAAGTATTAGCTTAGACTGTTTCACTCATAGTTTTATTCAATTCCACCTAATGTATAGATATGAAATCGTTTTAATATTTTATATCAGATGTTAAGCGAAATTATCATTTTTTTAGCACAAAATCAATACCTAAAACTCAATAATACAGTACAAAAAAGCCCCGTAATACTATAAAACGGGGCTTTTTTTGTAAAAACAGGTGTTTTAAGCCATAATGTGTAGCTCTGTAAACTCTTTATCTAAGGTTAAGGTATTATCGCCATTAAGTTTTAGTTTGCTAAATGGTATTTCTACTTTATCCACCTCAATTTTAGAGATTTTAAATGGTAACCCGTGTAAATTCAATTTAAAGGTTTTATACGTGGTAATATATTTACCGGTTTTGTGTTGTTGTATAATAAGCTCATCTTTTTTACCCAACAAATTAAAATCTCGTAAGCTGTAACGGCCTTTTATATAATCGTATCCATCTGTAGCATCCTCATAAACTTGCGAGGTTTCTTTACCTAGTTTATAATATACATCTAAAATTAATTCGTCAATGGTTTTTTCGCCTACATATTGCTGTATGGGGTATTTAGGGATGATGGCGCCTTCTTTTACAAAAATAGGCATACTCTCTAAATCGGCATCTACCCAATGCTCTTGGCCACCTTTTATAAGTTCGTCTGTCCAGAAATTATACCATTTCCCAATAGGTATATACATGCGTCTGCCTTTTTGGTTTGGTCCTGTTACTGGACAAGCTAATATTTTTTCACCAAAAATAAACTCATCGTTTCTGTAATGAGTTTGCGGATCAGTTTGATCGTATAATACCAACGATTTTAAAATAGGAATCCCTTCTTCGGCATAACGCCAAAAGGCAGTATATAAATACGGTAATAATTGGTATCTTATTTCTATAAATTTACGCACTACATCGGTAATGGTATCTCCAAAAGCCCAAGGTTCTTGGTCGCCATGATCTCCAGAAGAGTGGGTTCTGCAAAACGGATGGAAAATACCTAATTGTATCCAACGTGCGTATAATTCGCCATTGGGCTGTTCAGCAAAACCACCAATATCCGAACCCACAAACGAGAATCCAGACATACACATTCGTTGTGCTTGTAGGTTGGCAATGTTTAAATGATCCCAAGTGGCCACATTATCACCCGTCCAACTTGAAGTATAGCGTTGTGTACCCGAATAAGCGGCACGTGTAATAACAAACGGGCGTTTAGGGTATGAGAATTTTTTTAATCCTTGATAGGTAGCTCTTGCCATTTGCATACCATACACATTGTGTGCTTTTCTGTGGCTACAAGGGTTGCCTTCGTAATCATGTCTTACATCATCAGGGAAAGATTTTCCTGGAACATCCATAACGGCAGGTTCGTTCATATCATTCCAAACACCTTTAACACCTATATCTTCAATTAATTCTTTAAATAAATTAGACCACCATTCTCTTACTTCTGGGTTAGTAAAATCTGGAAAATAACACTCTCCAGGCCATACTTTACCTTTCATATATGGGCCATCAGCACGTTTACAGAAGTAGTCTTTTTCTAAGCCTTCTTTAAACACATCGTATTCCATATCTATTTTTATACCCGGATCGATAATTACAATGGTTTTAAAGCCATCATCTGCTAACTCTTTAACCATGCGTTTTGGATCTGGAAAATATTCTTTATTCCAAGTAAAGCATCTAAAACCTTCCATGTAATCAATATCTAAATAAATAGCATCACAAGGGATTTTTAGTTTTCTAAACTTAGAGGTTACTTCTTTAACGTTTGATTCTGGATAGTAACTCCATTTACATTGATGGTACCCCAATGCCCAAAGGGGAGGCATCGCATGTGGTTTTCCTGTTAAATCGGTGTAATTTGCAACCACATCAGACATATCTGGGCCATAAATGAAATAGTAATTCATTTCGCCGCCATGTGCCCAAAAACTAGTGATGTTTCGGCGTTCACTACAAAAATCAAAAAAGGAACGGAAGGTATTATCAAAAAAGATTCCATACGATTTTTTGGTGTGTAATGCTGTGTAAAAAGGAATGGTTTTGTAAATAGGATCGGTGTCTCTGCCGTAAGCGTAAGAATCTGTTACCCAGTTTTCAAAGCGTTTTCCTTTTAGGTTGTTATCAACAGGTTTATCTCCCAAACCATAGTAGCTTTCTCCTGGTTGTGCGATTTTAGACATTTTAACCACATCGCCACCGTGGTGGTAGCTTTCTTCCCAATGGAAACCAAGCTCATCTTCACAAACCAAGCTTTTATCAACGGCATCGTAAATTGATATTCGCAAATCTGCTTTTAAAACGTTGCAAATAAGTTTTGAGGTTGTTATAACATACCTATCATCTTCTTCCGTAACTTCTAGGTGGTTGTAACCTCTGCTTGCGTATTTCGTAATAGCATATGAAAAATCGTTTTCAAAGATTCCTGTGGTTGTATATCTAAAACGAAGGACACTATCCCTGCGAACTGTAATTTGTAAAACAACACCATTTTCTGAAGTGAAAGACAGGGCGTTTAGGTTTTTTTCGTATTTAACTATTTTGGAAGGAAACAGGTTTCCTTTATATTCTAATTCGGTATTTAATATCATATTTTAAGGCATCCATATTAATTGACGAAAATACTAAAATTAATAGACCTCTAGCGTTTCTTTTTATTAAAAAAAACAGATTAAAATTGTATAAAAACTAATGAATTAGCTTAATAATTATCAAAAACACAAGGACTTACAATTTGTTAATTTGTTAAGCTATTTGGTTTTTTAAGGAATATGGAATAGAAGTATCAAAATAATTTTATTTAAAAGGGAAAAGAAAACCCATTAGACTTTAATTAAAACCTAATGAGTTGTTTTTTTATGCTTTAAATTCAAAAACAGTAAGTGCTAAAGGTGCTAATGTAACCTCTGCAGAATAGTCTCTACCATTCCAAGCAATTTTTTTAATGGTTATTTGTTTTGTATTTGAAACGCCACTACCGCCAAAATCTTTTGAGTCGCTGTTAAAAACTTCTTTTAGTTTGCCTTTTTTAGGCAATCCGATACAGTAATTTTCTTTTATGGTTGGTGTAAAATTACAGATAACAACCACATCATCTTCTGGTTTATAACCTTTTCTGATATAAGAAATAACGCAGTTTTCGTGGTCACCATAATTTATCCACTCAAAACCTTCACCTGTAAATGCTTTTTCGAATAAAGCAGGCGTTGTTTTATAAAATTTATTTAATTCTTTGTAATAGGTTTGTGTGTTTTTATGAGGTTCAAACTCTAATAAATTCCAGTCTAAACTTTCTTGGAAATTCCATTCGTTATATTGCCCAAATTCGCTACCCATAAACAATAGTTTAGTACCTGGATGCGTAAACATATAGCCATATAACAAACGAAGATTGGCAAAACGTTGCCACTCATCACCAGGCATTCTTCCTATAATGGAATTTTTACCATAAACCACCTCATCATGCGATAGTGGTAGCATAAAGTTTTCTGTAAACGCATAAGCTAAACTAAATGTGATATCGTTTTGATGGTATTTACGGTACACAGGATCTTTGGCAAAATACTCCAAGGTATCGTGCATCCAGCCCATCATCCATTTCATGCCAAAACCTAAACCACCAACAAAAGTTGGTTTAGAAACCATTGGGAAGGCTGTTGATTCTTCAGCAATAGTTTGTACATCTGGGAATGAGGCATAAACAGCTTCGTTTAATTCTTTTAAGAAACTTATTACTGCTAGGTTTTCTCTGCCACCATAAATATTTGGTTCCCATTCGCCATCTTCACGCGAGTAATCTAAAAACAACATGGATGCTACTGCATCAACACGCAAACCATCAGCATGGTATTGATCCATCCAAAAAATAGCATTGCTTATTAAAAAAGATCGTACTTCATTGCGCTCATAATTAAAAATTAGGCTTTTCCAATCTTGGTGATAGCCTTTTCGTTTATCAGGGTGTTCATATAAATGAGAGCCGTCAAAAAAGCCTAAACCATGAGCATCTTCTGGGAAATGTGATGGTACCCAATCTAAAATAATACCAATATCGTTTTGATGTAATTTATCAACTAAATATTTAAACTCTTCAGGATATCCAAAACGAGAAGTAGGTGCAAAATAGCCTGTTAATTGATAACCCCATGAAGGATCGTAAGGATATTCCATTATAGGCATCAATTCTACATGCGTAAAATTCATGTCTTTTAAGTAGGTCACTAAATCATCAGCCAGTTCGTAATATGACATAAAGCGATCTTCCTCAATATGGCGTTTCCACGAGCCTAAATGCACTTCGTAAACAGAGTATGGTGCATCTAAAGCATTGTGTTTTTTACGTTTTTTCATCCATTGGGTATCTTTCCATTTGTAATTATCATCCCAAACGATAGATGAGGTGCTTGGTGGATGCTCACAACGTCTTGCATACGGATCTGCCTTTTCTGTTTTCATGTCGTTGTTATTGCTTTGAATTTTATATTTGTAAAGACTGCCTTTACCAACAAATGGTATAAAACCTTCCCAAATACCACTAGAATCCCAGCGTACATTTAGCTGGTGCTCACCTTCAATCCAATAATTAAAATCACCAATTACAGAAACTTGTTTTGCAGTAGGTGCCCAAACCGCAAAATAAGTACCTTCAATACCATCAACTGTTACTAAATGTGACCCTAGTTTTTCATAAAGTCTAAAGTGTTTTCCAGATTTAAAAAGGTTGATATCGAATTCTGTAAATAGACTGTGAACTTTTACTTGTGCCATAAAATTTTAATGATTTATAATATTAGAAATTCCTTTTAAAGGAATAACAGCCCAATGCGGACGCGAATTAAGCTCGTAACCCAATTCGTAAATTGCTTTTTCTAGCAAACAATATTTTAAAATAAAAATGCGCTCTTGGTTGTAACCTAGGTTTAAATTGGCATTTTGTGTTTCGGTAACATAGGTTCCTAAAAATAAACCAGTAATGTAACGGTATAATATTTCTCCCGCGTTAAATAAGCTTTCTTGATTTGCAAGATAATGTTCTGCATTATTAAAAATATTAGCGTAAATAGCATAATGAAACGACCTAAATAAACCTGCAACATCTTTTAAAGGCGGTTGTTTTACCTTTCTATCTCTAATGGTGCTTTCCGGTTCACCTTCAAAATCTAAAATAAAAAAATCATTGTCTTTAACTAAAACCTGACCTAAATGATAATCGCCATGAATACGAATACGCTCCCCTTTAAGCTTGGTCCAATCAAAGGTTAAAAAGTGTTTTCTGATGCGATTTTTCTTATCTAAAAACTCCTTGGCTAGTTGTATAGCTAAACCATTAAGTTTGTGTAAGTTGTTTTCGGTGGTATTTAATCTGTTCTGGAACTGATACACCACTTTGTTTTTTAACCATACCGTGTAATCACCATTGTAATGTGCTGGCGTGAAAGCGGTTTCTTCAAATTCTGAGCCTAAAGCAATGTGCATTTCTGCGGTACGTTTTGCTAGAGTTTTTACTTGTAAAAACAAATTTAAACCTGCCCAATCTATGATTTGAGGGGGGATATTTTGAATTGTTAACCGCTGATATAATTCGGTGTTAGGGAGTGAATCAATGGCTATATTTTTGTACTCTAAATTTGAAAACACTTTATGCAATTCTTTTAACATGTAATCCCAGGCATCTCCTTGATTGGGAACCATTTCTTGCATCAAACCAATAGTTATATAATCATTATCAGAATCTACCAAATTAATGCTGCCGAGGTATGAGGGCGTATTTTGAAACCCTTTTTTTTCAGATAAAAACCGACTCATTTCATAATCCGGATTTTTATCAGCAAAAATGCGCCTGAAGAATTTTAAAACATATTTGTCATTATAAATTAAAGAAGTATTACTTTGCTCTAAGCCCATGAATCTTGAAGACTCATAAGTTATGTTTTCAAACAAATGACTTTTATGATATTGTACCTTGGTAGTATCTATAGTTTCTGCGGTAGCTATACGTTCAAAGACTAATTTTCTGAATGCTTCAAGATTAATAGCGTCAATAATGTAGCCTTTTTTTTTGTTTATTTCTATGGGAAGAATTCTGTCTTGTTTTGAAAAATGCTCATCGGTTACAAAAGCGATAGGTAAAAAATAATGCTGATAAAAGGCTTCAACAAAGTTTACCTCTAGTATTAAACCATAATACACTTCGCCTTTTTGCTGAATTCTAAAAAACTCAGCTAATTCAATATACTTTAGCTTACTTGCTTTTCCAGCATACCAGCGTTGTTTTACAATATAATCTTCTAAAACATATGATAAAAAAGCGCTCACAAAATCGGTACTATCAAGCAATTCTTCCCAACTTTTAGTTGTTTTAAAAGCGGGATTCATTGTTTTTATGGATGACTGATTTGGCATTTTATTTATTTATCTTGAAAACATGAAAAGGTAAGGTAGGGTGTAACTCTACAAAATTCCATTCGTTATTCCAATTGTATTTATTATCTGTAATTAAATCATGCATTTCTACTTGCTGTCCCGCATTTACTCCTAATTCGGCTAAAGGAAGTTGTATGCTGCCTTGTTGCGAGTTGTACGCATCTAAACTTATTACAACAAAAACTTCATTAGTTTTTGAATCGTTCCATTTGTAAAAAGCTAATAAATTTTGATTTTCAACATAACAGAATTTGATGTTATTGGTTTGCTGAAACGCCTCGTTATAATGTCTTATATAGTTAATTTTTGCAATTATGGTGATGAGTTTATTTTTAATATCCCAATCATAATGGGCGATTTGAAACTTTTCAGAATTATTATATTCCTCTCTACCTAAAAGCGCATCAGATAACATATACTCAAAAACGGGCCCATAAATACCAATACTAGAGCTTAAAGTAGCAGCAAGCACATAGCGTTGTATATGTTTTGATTCGTTTGCACCTTGCAGGTGAAATGGGTTAATATCTGGGGTATTTGGCCAAAAGTTAGGCTGCATATATTCCCTTAATTCCGATTTTGTTAATTCTTCAACATACTCAATTATCTCATGCTTATTATTGCGCCATGTAAAATAGGTGTATGATTGTGTATACCCTTGTTTTGCAAGTTGTTGCATTACTTTTGGCGCCGTAAAAGCTTCTGCTAGAAAAATCACATCAGGGTGTTTTGCTTTTACTTCTGTTATAATCCAGTTCCAAAAATAAAACGGTTTGGTATGCGGATTGTCTATTCTAAAAACATGAATACCACAATTTATCCAGTACATTAAAATACTTAAACACTCATCCCAAAGGGCTTTGTAATCTTCGCTTTCCCAGTAAATAGGTAAAATATCTTGATATTTTTTAGGAGGATTTTCTGCATATTGTACCGTGCCATCTGGTCGCCACTTAAACCATTTTGGGTGCTCTTTTACCCATGGATGGTCAGGTGCTGCTTGTAAAGCATAGTCCATAGCAATTTCAATATCATGGTCTTTTGCACATTGAATTAATGCTTTAAATTCTTCAAGAGTTCCTAATTGTGGGTGTACATCTTTATGGCCGCCATATTGCGAGCCAATTCCCCAAGTTGATCCTACATCGCCTTCTTTGGCTTCTGTAGTGTTGTTTTTACCTTTACGGTTAACTTCCCCAATAGGGTGGATAGGGGGTAAATAAACAACATCAAACCCCATACTTTTTACTCGCGGTAAAATACGTTGACAATCATGAAATGTACCGTGTACTCCTTGATGCTCTGAAGTGGATCTTGGAAAAAACTCATACCAAGTGCTAAACCTTGCTTTTTTTCTGTCTACATAAACTTGAAATTCTTTTGATGAATTATCGAGTATTTTTATTGGGTTATCAAAAAACAGTTTGTATAATCTGTCGCTACTAGCTTCAGAAATAGCTTCGTCGTAATCATTTTCAGTTTTAAAGATGTTTTGTAAATGCTCTAAGTACGTTTTATCTCTGGCGCTTATCTTAGCATTGATGGCTTTTAAATAAGAAATACCTTCTAATAACTCAGAATTTACTTTTTGTCCATCTTTAATTTTTCTAATTAAACCATACCTCCAATTTAACGCATAATCGACCCAAGCTTGCACTTTGTAATTATAATAACCTTGTTTTGTAACTACAAATGATGATTGCCATTCATCATTTGATATTAAATGCATTCTGGTTTCTTGCCAATTTTTTTCTTTTTCATGCTTGTAAAGAACGGATGCTCCCAATACATCATGGCCATCAGCCATAATATATGCATTAACATTAACGATTTCATTTACAATTCGTTTGATATAAAATTCACCACCGTTTACACTTGGTGATACAGAATCAATTACAACTCTTTTTTGGTTTTGCATTGTTTAGTTGGTTAAATAAAAAGAATGGTTTTAAAATTTTAGTTAAATGACGTATCCTTTAGGAATGGTTGCGCCCTTTTTAACAACCACGATACCGTCTTTTATGGTGTACATATCGGTATCTTTGTCTTCTAAATGTTTTCCACCATTTATTCTAACATCGTCACCAATTCTACAATTTTTATCTAGAATCGCATTTTTTATAAAGCAACGTTCGCCAATTCCCATGAGGATTTCTATCTGGTTTTTATCAATTTCTGATAAGGTTTCGTAGGAATCAGAACCCATCATATATGTGTTAATTACGGTTGATTCTTTACCAATTCTGGATCGAATACCTATAACTGATTTCTCAATTTTTGCTGCGCTAATGATACAGCCTTCAGCAACAACAGCTTTTTCAAGCATGGTGCCAGCAAGCTTTGTGGTTGGTAGCATTCGGGCTCTTGTATAAATACGTTTTTTCTTATCGTATAAATCAAATTGTGGAATATCATCAGTGAGTCCAATATTAGCTTCAAAAAACGAATCTATATTTCCAATATCTGTCCAATAACCTTCGTATTGATAGCTTAAAGTTTTATGAGTCTCAATCGATTGAGGAATAATTTCTTTACCAAAATCATTGGTTGAAGGATCGGACATTAATTTTATTAGTAAATCTCTATTAAAGATATAAATACCCATAGAGGCTAAATAATTTCTACCTTGAGATTTCATCTCATCACTTACTTCAGAAGTCCAATCAGGCAATAAGTCTGCATTTGGTTTTTCGATAAAAGAGGTTACTACACTATCACTGTTTGATTTTAAAATACCAAAAGAAGTGGCGTCTTTTGCATTAACAGGAATGGTTGCAATTGATATTTCTGCATTGCTTTTAACATGAGCATTTATCATCAAATCATAATCCATTTGATATAATTGATCTCCAGATAAAATTAAAACATATTCAAAATCGTGTCTTAAAAAATGATGCATGCTTTGGCGTACTGCATCTGCTGTACCTTGAAACCATGTTTTGTTATGAGGTGTTTGTTCTGCCGCTAAAACGTCAACAAAAGCACTACTAAAAAAACTAAAATGATAAGTGTCTTTTATATGTCTATTTAAAGAAGCAGAATTAAACTGTGTTAATACAAACATTCGTTTAATATCCGCATTGATACAGTTAGAAATAGGAATATCTACCAAACGGTATTTTCCAGCAATGGGAACTGCAGGTTTAGAACGTTGATCCGTTAAAGGATATAATCTTGAGCCTTGGCCGCCGCCTAAAATGATTGCTAAAACCTTATCGTTTATCATGTCTTATCGTTTTAATTAGTATGTGGTAATCTTATATTAATGATTTGTATAATGCTTCTACTTGTTTTGCAATAGCTTCCCAGTCAAAATAATCCTCAACACGTTGTCTACCATTTTTTGCCATGGTTTCTTTTAGGCTTTCGTTTGAGATGACTTTGTTTATTCCGTTTGCTAAATCTCTTGAAAATTTATCGGGATTTACAGGTTCAAAAGGCGCTACATTTTGCTGCTCTAAAGGCACTAAAATGCCGGTTTCTCCATCAACAACCACTTCTTTAATACCGCCAACAGCACTTGCAACAACAGCTGTATTACAAGCCATAGCTTCAATGTTTATAATTCCAAAAGGTTCGTAAATTGAGGGGCAACAAAACACATCTGCATGCGAGTATAACTGGATAATTTGTTCTTTTTCGAGCATTTTATCAATCCAAATAACATTTTTTCTTGTTTTTTTAACAGCATTAACAGCATCTTCCATTTCTTTGCCAATTTCTTTGGTGTCTGGAGCGCCTGCACAAAGTACAATTTGAGTTTCTTGATCTATATATTTTATGGCATTTACTAAATGTATAATTCCTTTTTGCCTCGTAATTCTTCCAACAAATAACACATAAGGTTTTGTTTTAAAAATTCCATATTCATCTAAAGTTGATGTGTCTGAAGTCGTTTTATATTGTTTGAGATTTATACCATTGTAAATAACTTTAACCTTATTTTTATTAACATTAAAATGCTTAAGGACATCAATTTTTGTTTCTTCTGAAACAGCAATAACGGCATCAGCCATTTCAATAGCTGTTTTTTCAACCCATGAAGATGCATCATAACCACGACCAAGTTGCTCTCTTTTCCAAGGTCTTAATGGTTCTAAGGAATGTGTTGTTATAACTAAAGGTTTTCCGTAACAAAGTTTTGCTACAATACCAGCAAATTGTGCATACCAAGTATGGCAGTGAACCACATCGGCATCAATGGTATCGGCATTCATTTGTATGCACGTACTTAATGTTTGCAATACAGCTTTTAGCTTACTATCTGTTATATCAAAAATAGGGTTTTCATAAGGAAAGCCTTTAACGGTTAATTGGTCTGAGTTTTTATCTTGATCACCAAAACATCTCACCTCTATGTCCATTAACTTTGCTAATTCGTCTGCTAAATATTCAACATGAACTCCAGCTCCGCCGTAAACATAGGGTGGAAATTCTCTAGTATAGAAAAGTGCTTTCATAAAAACCTGTAAAAAATAATTTGTAAAACAAATGCTGTTTATTTTGAAAATCCTGTAATTAAAGGATACAAACGTTCGATTATAAACATACAAAAATATTGTTAATAACTTTGTTGAAATAATATTTTTGAAGAATTTAACGGATTATTAATGATAATCAAAATTATCACTAAAAAAAAGGAGTAATTAATCGATATTAGTCTTAATTTTTCACAAAATTTGATAGGGTTATTCTAACTATTTGTTTTTTTATAATAGAAGGAGTCTTGTTGTTTAGTCGTTTAATTTTAAAACTGCCATAAAAGCTTGTTGTGGGATTTCTACATTACCAACTTGACGCATACGTTTTTTACCTTTTTTCTGTTTTTCAAGTAATTTACGTTTACGTGAAATATCACCACCATAACATTTTGCAGTCACATCTTTACGAAGCGCTTTTATGGTTTCCCGAGAAATAATTTTTGCACCAACAGCGGCTTGAATAGGAATGTCGAATTGTTGACGAGGAATTAATTCTTTTAATTTCTCGCACATTTTTTTACCAATATTTTGAGCATTATCTGTGTGAATTAAAGCAGAAAGAGCATCAACAGGCTGTGCATTTAATAAAATATCTAAACGCACAAGTTTAGATGTTTTCATCCCAATAGGATGGTAATCAAATGAAGCATAGCCTTTAGAAACCGTTTTTAAACGATCATAAAAATCAAAAACAATTTCAGCTAAAGGCATTTCAAAAGTTAATTCAACACGCTCTGGAGTTAAATAAGTTTGATTGGTTATAATCCCTCTTTTTTCAATACACAGCGACATCACGTTACCAATAAAATCGGCTTTTGTAATTATGGTTGCTTTGATATAAGGCTCTTCAACACGATTTAATGTAGATGGTTCTGGAAGATCGGATGGGTTATTAACCACAAAAGGCGTTTGAGGATCTTTATTAGTATAAGCTTGGTATGATACGTTAGGTACTGTTGTAATAACCGTCATATCAAACTCACGCTCTAAACGTTCTTGAATAATTTCCATGTGAAGCATTCCTAAGAAACCACAACGAAAACCAAATCCTAATGCCGCTGAGCTTTCTGCTTGAAATACTAAAGAAGCATCGTTAAGTTGAAGTTTTTCCATAGAGTTACGAAGTTCTTCATAATCTTCGGTATCAACTGGATAAATACCCGCAAATACCATAGGCTTTACATCTTCAAAACCTTCAACAATATTGGTAGTTGGGTTTGCAAAATCTGTAATGGTATCACCAACTTTAACTTCTTTAGCGGTTTTAATTCCTGTAATTAAATAACCAACATCGCCCGCTTTAACGCTTTGTTTTGCTACTTGTGTTAGTTTTAAAGTACCAACTTCATCAGCAAAATACTCTTTATTGGTGGCAACAAATTTAATTTTTTGTCCTTTTTTTATTTCACCATCAAATACTCTAAAATAGGTTTCAATACCTCTAAACGTGTTATAAACAGAATCGAAAATTAGAGCTTGTAAAGGCGCGTTTGGATTACCTTTTGGCGCTGGAATACGCTCGATTATAGCTGCTAAAATATTATCAACTCCAAAACCGGTTTTGCCACTAGCATGGATAACATCTTCTGGTTTACAACCCAATAAATCAACAATATCATCAGTTACTTCCTCTGGGTTGGCACTTGGTAAATCTACTTTATTAAGAATAGGAATAATTTCTAAATCGTTTTCTAGAGCTAGATATAGATTAGAGATGGTTTGTGCTTGTATGCTTTGTGCGGCATCAACAATAAGTAAAGCGCCTTCGCAAGCCGCAATAGATCGAGATACTTCGTAACTAAAATCAACATGCCCTGGGGTATCAATAAGGTTTAAAACGTATTTTTCACCTTGGTACTCATATTCCATCTGAATGGCGTGCGATTTAATAGTAATACCGCGTTCACGCTCCAAATCCATATTATCTAGTAATTGGTCTTGTTTTTCTCTATCTGTAACAGAACCTGTAAAATCTAATAAACGATCTGCAAGCGTACTTTTACCATGATCTATATGCGCAATAATGCAAAAATTTCTAATATTTTTCATAAAGGAATCTCTCTAAAAAAGATTTCGCAAATATAGTTTAAATATCGTGCTAAAAATAGTTTTAAAACAGTAGCACAAACAATCTATAATTGCATTAAATTAGTCTTGCCACTCGGCAATAAATAAATTGGTATCACGACCACCACCGTTGTTTCTGTTTGATGAAAAAGCTAAGTATTTACCATCATTTGAAAATACTGGAAAAGCATCAAAAGTTTCACTATGCGTTACGCGTTCAAGGTTTTTTCCATCAATATCAATTAAATATAAATTGAAAGGGAAACCGCGTTCTGCCTCAAAGTTTGATGAAAACAATATTTTCTTACCTGAAGGATGAAAAAACGGACTCCAATTTGCATTCCCTAAATCGGTTAATTGGCGTAAATCACTTCCGTCCGCATTACAAATATAAAGTTCCATATCGGTTGGTTCTACCAAGCCTTCTGCAAGTAATTCTTTGTATTCTTTAATTTCTTGTTCTGTTTTTGGGCGTGATGAGCGAAAAATAATTTTTGTGCCATCTGGAGAGAAAAAGGCACCACCATCATAACCTAACTCGTTTGTAATTTGTTTTACATCAGTTCCATCTACATTCATGGTGTACAATTCTAAATCACCACTTCTGGTTGATGTAAACACAATTTTATCACCTTTTGGAGACACTGTGGGTTCTGCATCATAGCCAATCTCGTTTGTTAATTGCTTAACAATATTGCCTTCTAAATCGGCAACAAAAATGTCGAATGTATCGTAAACAGGCCAAATATATTTTCCATTTTTACGTAAAGGCGTATCTGGACATTTTTCGTCACCCAAATGGGTAGATGCATAAATAATATGTTTGTTATCTGGTAAAAAATATGAGCATGTAGTTCTTCCTTTTCCGGTACTCACCATGGGAGGCGCTATACTATCTGTAAACGTTTCATTTACATTCATTAAAAACATTTGGTCACAGCTTACGTTCCATTTCGTATTATTCGATTGAAATACGAGTTGCTTGTCATCAAAACTCCAGTAAGCTTCTGCATTATCACCACCAAAAGTAACTTGACGCATCGATTTAAAATGAGTTTCTTCAGGGTATATTAATGAGTCTTTTACAATAACCTCTTTAACTTCATTTTTTTCTTCAGTTTTAGTTTGGTTTTTGCAAGCTACAAAAGTGACAACCAAAACAATAACAATATAAATACGTTTCATTTTAACTTATTAACTAAATTTGTGTAAAATTAAGATATATCAATATGAAAAACCTATTATCAACCATTTTTTTAGTATTTATTGTTTCTTGTCAAACAAATTCTAGCAAAAGTATCTCAATAAATGAGGATGTTACTTACTTATCTGATGATGCTTTAGAAGGAAGACAGACAGGAACAGATGGTGAAAAAGCTGCTGCCGATTATATTGCTAATCGTTTTGAAAACTTAGGTTTAGAAAGTAAAGGAACCAATGGTTATTTCCAAACGTTTTCGTTTAAACCAAAAACCAATCCACATCAAAAAGTAAATTATACCGTAAAAGAAGGGGATAGTTCCATTACAGGAACTAATGTTGTTGGTTTTATAAATAATAATTCAGAAAACACAGTAGTTATAGGAGCACATTACGATCATTTAGGCTACGGTGCAGAAGGAAGTTTGTTTAGAGGTGAAACCAAAGAAATACATAATGGCGCAGATGACAACGCTAGTGGCGTTTCAGTTTTACTAAATCTTGCAAGTAAATTAAAAGACAAAAGCAAAGGTAATAACTATCTATTTATAGCTTTTTCGGGGGAAGAAATGGGCTTATTGGGCTCTAATTACTTTGTTAAAAATGCTACTATAGATACTAAAAAAGTAAACTATATGATAAACATGGATATGGTTGGTAGATTGAAAGCAGATAGTACGTTGGCTGTTTACGGTGTTGGCACATCACCTATATTAAAACAAACTTTGAATGCTCATAATACAAATTTCAAATTAGTACAAAAAGAATCTGGTGTTGGGCCTAGTGACCACACGTCTTTTTATAATGTAGATATTCCTGTTTTGCATTTTTTTACGGGTCAGCATGAAGATTATCATAAACCTACTGATGATTTTGATAAGCTTAACTTTGAGGGCATGCAAACCATTTCAAATTACATTTTTGAGATTATTACGGATTTGGATAATAATGGAAAATTACCTTTTAGAAAAACCAAAAATGAAAGTGAAGAAACCCCACGTTTTAAGGTTGGTTTAGGCGTAATTCCTGATTATATGTTTGATGGTAAAGGAATGCGAATTGATGGGATTAGTGAAGATAAACCAGCACAAAAAGCAGGTTTAAAAAAAGGAGATATTGTAGTAAAATTAGGGGATAGCTTAGTTATCGATATGATGAGTTATATGAAAATATTAGCGTTATTTAAAGAAGGTGATAAAACGAAAGTTATTGTAGATAGAAGTGGTAAAATGGTTGAAGCCGAAATAGCGTTTTAAATTTTTATGGATAAACAACAAATCATAAACAAATCCCACTTAATTGTTTCGGTTTTAGTGGTTGTTTGTATTGCTTTTATTTATGGGTTTTATCCAGAAAAATTATTTGATATTAATTTAAAATCTACAGACGAACACAATATTTTTAAGGCTACAATGGGTATGTATTTAGGTTTTTCAACCTTATGGATTCTCGGAATTTTTAAACCTAAATATTTTAAACCTGCTTTGATATCAAATGTTATATTTATGTTAGGTTTGGGTTTTGGCAGATTACTAAGCCTTTTTCTAGATGGCATCCCTACTTTTTTATTTGTTTTAGGAACAGTGGGAGAACTATTCCTGGGGTTTTATAGTATTTGGGTATTAAAAAGATTAAATCAAACTAAATTCTCATGAAAATGAAGATAATATTTATCGTGGTTGGTGTTTTGTTTTTAGTATTTGTAATTATTCAGGTTTTCGCCATTAGAAGTCAAAACGGCATAGAAAAATATCCCTATACCATTATAAAGAGTCACAAAAATTTTGAAATTAGAAATTACGAAGCAATGCTTTTTACTTCAGTTAAATTAAACTCACATGATTATAAAAAAGCCTCAAGCCAAGGATTTTCAATTTTAGCAGGTTATATTTTTGGTGGTAACGAAACTAAAGACAAAATAGCCATGACCTCTCCAGTCTCTATATCTCTAGAAGATTCTATGACCATGATGTTTATGGTACCTAAAAAATTCCAAAAAGAAAATCTTCCAAAGCCGAATCAATCTAATATAAAGTTTAATGAAGAACCAGCAAAAACAATGATCGCTATTTCATTTGGTGGTTGGGCTAATTCAAATAAAATAGAAAATTATAAAAACAAACTAAAAGCAGCTTTAGACGCAGAAGGAATTTATTATACTAACAAATTTTATTTTTTTGGTTATAATGCTCCTTTTGAAGTTTTTAATAGGAGGAATGAAGTTATTGTTGAGATAGATAATTATACAATAAACTAAAAAACCTTAATTTTGCCCAAAATTATTGAAACTTGGTTAAAATAGACAATATAGAACTTCCTGATTTTCCATTGCTACTAGCTCCTATGGAAGATGTAAGCGATCCGCCATTTAGAGCCTTATGCAAAGAACAAGGTGCTGATGTTGTTTATACAGAGTTTGTTTCCAGCGAAGGGCTTATTCGTAACGCCGTAAAAAGTGTTATGAAGTTAGATATTTACGAAAAAGAACGCCCTGTGGGTATTCAAATATTTGGAGCAAATTTAGATAGTATGCTTCAAACTATTGATATCGTTTCGGCATCAAAACCAGATATTATCGATATTAATTTTGGTTGTCCAGTAAAAAAAGTAGTGAGTAAAGGTGCAGGAGCTGGTATTCTTAAAGATATTTGTTTGATGGAGCAATTAACGGCTGAAATGGTTAAACGCACCAATATTCCTATTACCGTAAAAACGCGTTTAGGATGGGATCATGATTCTATTAGAATAGTTGAAGTTGCTGAAAGATTACAAGATGTGGGTTGCAAAGCGATTGCTATTCACGGTCGAACTAGAGCTCAAATGTATAAAGGTAGCGCAGATTGGAAACCGATTGCTCAAGTAAAAAATAATCCAAGAATGCACATACCAGTTTTTGGTAATGGTGATGTTGATACACCAGAGAAAGCCCTTGAAATGCGAGATAACTATGGATTAGATGGTGCTATGATTGGTCGCGCGAGTATTGGTAATCCTTGGTTTTTTAAACAAGTAAAACATTTTTTTAATACAGGTGAACATTTGACACCTATTTCTATTGAAGCGCGTGTTGAAGCTGCTCGTAGACATTTACAAATGGCTATTGATTGGAAAGGCGAGGTTTTAGGGGTTTTTGAAACCCGTCGCCATTATACAAATTACTTCAAAGGCATTCCTCATTTTAAAGAATACAGAACTAAAATGGTAACAAGTGATAAACCTGAAGATGTTTTTGCTGCTTTTGATGAAGTTCTAGAGCATTTTGCTAATTATCAATTTACAGAGTAATTACTAATTTAAAAACCCTTTACTAGTTTTTTAGTAATTCTAACTGAAGCAATTTTAGATGCAATAATACCCAAAATAGAGATAGTGAAAAATACGATAAAAAAGTTTTCAGTTTTTATTGTTATTGGGTAAGCAAGTGTTGGGGTTATCATTACCAAACCAAAAGTTTTTTGAAGCACAGTAATTATCAGCGCAATAACTAAGCCTATAATACCGCCAACTATACTCATTAAACTACCTTGTAAAAAAAATATTTTACGAATATCTTTTACCGTAGCTCCAATATTAAATAAAGTGTTTAAGCTTTTCTTTTTATCTAAAATCATCATTATCAAAGACCCAACTACATTAAAAAACGCAATGATTAAAACCAGGGTAAATATTAAATAAACTACCAAGTTTTCAGTATTCAACATTTTGTACAAGGCATCATTTAATTGGGTCCTATTTTTTAAAATTACTTTATCACCTAAAGCACTTTTAATTTTAATTTTTATTTGATTTTCATCAACCCCATCTTTAATTTTAAATTCTATTGATGATATTTGGTTTGGTTTATAGTTTAGAAGATTTATTGCTAAATCAATAGGCGCATATATATATTCATCATTAAGAGATTCATTAATATAAAATACGCCAACATTAATTGTATTAACGGAATTAAAAGCATTTTTTGTTGAGGTTATTTGTCCTTTTCCTGGTTTAGGCACGTATATTTTAATGGGTTTTGTAAAATCTAGTAACCCAAGAGATAAATTGTTAGAAATACCCCAACCAACAACAATTTGATTCGATTTTTGCTCATGCCAATTACCGTACTCTAAGATGGAATCAGTGTTTACTACATTGTTATAATACTCATCAACCCCTTTTAAAGTTGCCAAAGTATTTTTGTTATCACAAGATAAAATTACTCGTTCTTCAATAATTTTAGAATAATAAGCTATATCGTCAATGGAATTTAGTTTTGAAACATCATCTTCTGTCAAAAAAAATGATTTTCCAGAAGCAGTTATGGCTTTTAAATCAGGATCTACCACACTAGAAAATTGTAATGTAAAATCTTTTAAACCTGCAAAACCAGAAAGCACAATAAATAACGAAGCAGCTCCTAAAATAACACCAATAAGTGCTATATATGTAATAAAATTGATAGCATTATTGCTGCTTTTTGATCGTAAATAGCGTTTTGCAATGTAAAGAGAAACGTTCATGCTTTAAATATAAAAAAGAAAGCTTAAGTATTATTTTAAAGCACACAATTTCAATTGTATTTTAATAAATCAATTAAGATTTTTTTCTTTTCTCTAAAATAGTTGGGTCTTTTATTGGATTTTCTTCTCCTTTTAAAGACTTGTTGATTTTATCAAGATATTCCAAAGAGTCGTCAATAAAAAATTCTAAATTAGGCATACGTCTTAATTGGTTTTTAGTACGTTGTGCTAATTCATGTCTAATTAATGGCGTATTAGATTTGATGCCTTCTAAAAGCTCTTTGCCTTTTTCATTAGGAAAAATACTTAAATAAACCTTAGCAACAGATAAATCAACCGTAACTTTAACTTTAGATACAGATATTAAAACGCCTCGCATTCCACCACTTGTGGCTGCACTTTGGAGGACATCAGCTAAATCGTTTTGTAATACTGATCCTATTTTTTTTTGTCTTTGGCTTTCTTCCATGATGCAAAAATAGAGGATATTTAAAGATTATATTACATTTGGATTATAAAATTTGTATCTTATATATAAAACTTATTTCAATGAATAAAATTGAACATATTGGAATTGCTGTAAAAAGCCTAAATGAGTCTAACCAATTGTTTTCTAAACTATTTGGAAAAACCCATTATAAAATTGAAGAAGTAGAGAGCGAAGGGGTAAAAACCTCTTTTTTTAAAATAGGTGAAAATAAAATAGAGCTTCTTCAAGCTATTAAAAGTGATAGCCCTATTGCTAAATTTATTGACAAAAAAGGAGAAGGAATACACCACATCGCTTTTGATGTTGATGATATCGAAGCAGAAATTATGCGATTAAAAAATGATGGATTTATTGTTTTAAATGAAACACCAAAGCAGGGAGCAGATAACAAGTTAGTGGCTTTTTTACACCCAAAATCTTCTAATGGTGTTTTAATTGAATTATGCCAAGAGATAAAGAAATAATTTTTCTTGGTAACAATTAAAATAAGTAGTAATATTGCACTCCAATTTCGGTCCTATAGCTCAGTTGGTTAGAGCACCTGACTCATAATCAGGTGGTCCCTGGT
>NZ_CEWOCJ010000024.1:0-36801 GCF_982512915.1 Flaviramulus sp.
CCTTTGTGCATTTCAATAAATTCTTTTGATAAATGCAAGCCAATACCAGAACTAGCTTTATTGTTATTTGAACCCTGAAAAAAGGCCTGAAATGCGTTATTAATTTCTTTTTTTGGGATACCTATACCGGAATCTTTGAAATGAATATTTACAAAATTACTATCAAATTCATCTACAATATCTATTGTAATAACACCATTATTTGGAGTGAATTTAAATGCATTAGATAACAAATTAAAATAAACCTTATCCATTAAGTTTCTATCTAAAAAAACCAACAAATCTTCGTTATTGGTACTTAATTTAAAATTAATGTTCCGCTTTTGTGCCTCACGTTCAAAATCCTTAAAAATTAAATCAGAAAATTGATATAAATTAGTTTTTGAGGCTTTTAAAACAAACTTACGGTCTTCAATTTTTCTAAAATCTAGTAATTGGTTAATTAATCGAAGTAATCGTTTGGAGTTATTAAAAATTAAACCAACTTCATTCAATAATTTATTATCGCGAATTACTTTGTTTTCTGTTAAAGATTCCGTCGAAGATAAGATAAGTGTAATAGGAGTTTTAAATTCGTGCGACAAACCAGTGAAAAAATTAACTCGGGCTGCGTTACTAATTTTAACTTCTTCTGCAATCTTTTTAATTTGATTACGCTGTATAGTAATTTTTTGATTCCGTAGCTCAAGCTCCCGTTTTTTCTTTTTAATGTTGTATACCGAATAAATACTAAAGGCTGCCAAAAGTAAACTTATGATTAAAAACCCTAAAAGTAACTTTAATATGTTACTTTGAGTGGAATATGTTTTTTCCTGTAATTGAATTTTACCTTGTTGTTTTTCTATATCATTTTGCTGTTGTGTGATTTTATCAAATTGGTTTTTCAAAATATCTGCATTTCTTGAGTCAATAACAGTAGTTCCCAGTATATTTTTTTTAGCTGTAGTCTCACCTTTTAGTATCTTCACAGCAAGTTTGATTGCCTCCTCGCCACCAGTTGGATAAAGTATGGTTGCCATAAAGATTTGATTTTGAACATGTTTAATGCCACCATTTGGCCCATTTAAACCATCTACACCTATTATTTTGATAGATTGTTCCAGTCCTTTTTCTTTTAAAACTTCCCATGCCCCTAAAGCCATTCGATCATTATGCGCGAATATATAATCGATATTCTTTAAGTTATCTAAAATTTCAGATAAGCTATCTTTTATTGAATAACTTTCCCAGTTTCCTTGGATTCTTTTCACCACACTTAAATTAGGAATATCGTTAATAACATTATTAAATCCAGAACTACGCTCTGATGCTGGCGAGGAACCTAATAACCCTTTGATTTCTATAATATTCTTTGGTTTAGTATTTAAGGATGCTAAATAATTTGCCGCATTTGTACCAACTTGATAATTATCTGCGCCTAAATAAGCCGTATAGTTTTCACCATTAATTTTTCTATCAACTATTAAAACTGGAATGCCTTTTTTAAAAGCTTTTTCCACTATAGGTGTTATAGGCGCAGCTTGTACAGGTGAAACAATCAAAACATCAACATTTTCAGCTATTAATGCTTCAATATCTTTAATTTGATCTGTAATATCATCTTGTCCTTCTGAAATTTTCAATTCAATCTCTGGATAAAAAGCAGCTTGAATTTCCATGGCTTGATTCATGGATTTCCGCCAGTCGTCATTAATTCCTGTTTGAGAAAAACCAATTTTGTATTTTATAAGATCTGAGTTGTCTATACATCCAAAAAGAAAGTTTATTAAAAAAAATAACATTAAAATATAGAATATACGAATCTTTTTCATTTCTTATTTTTTGTGTAGTTTTCTAAATTTAAAAATTTTTAAATTAAATTTGAATTTTTACTTATGGTATTTAAATATTAATTTTTGTTCAAATGTAATTAATTACTTTAAAGTAGACATATAAACCTTAAAACCAAAAAGGCTGAAAGTTCTCTCTAAAAAGAAGTTGAATTGAACCTGAGAACTCTCGTAAGATGGAAGATTCTATTTCAAGCAGAGTAAAAAAAATTATCTTCTTCTAAAAAAATTAATAATTTAAAAAAACCAAAAATTATTATTAAAATATAAAGCATGACCTTATTAACTGAAAGATATACTGGTTTAGTTAATCATTGTAAATAATTCAATTATATATGGTTAAGCCTTAATATTAAAACATGCTCTCCAGATAGATATAAAGCATTGAAAACAAATAATTTACAGGATTTTATTTTTAAAAGTTATAAAGTAGATTATAAATAATATTGTTTATCTAAATTTTAAAAAGATTTTCAACCAATAGCATTTATTCTATATTTGCTTAAAAAAAGACCAAATGAGATTAACTTTATTAGCATGCATTTTAATTTTTATCACTTCTTGTGGTAATGATGAGAACTCTATAGATTACGTGTCCAAGAATGATGCAGACATACAAACTTACTTAGCAGATAATAATTTAACTGCTCAAAAAAGTAGTTCTGGATTGTATTATATAATTGATGAACTTGGTGATGGTGCCCAACCTACAGCTATTGATAATGTGACAGTTGCTTACAAGGGCTATTTTTTAGATAGTTCAGTTTTTGATCAAAGTAGTGACGCTGGAATTTCGTTTAACCTACAACAAGTTATTGCAGGCTGGACGGAAGGTATTACTTACTTTAGAGAAGGCGGAAGTGGTATACTTTTAGTACCTGCTCATTTAGGATATGGTAATAATAACTTTAGAGGAATACCAGGTGGCTCTGTTTTAATTTTTGATATCAATCTTATTACAGTCAATTAATAATTTTATTAGTTATAAGAAAAGAAAACCACCGTTTTAAATTTGGTGGTTTTCTTTTTAAATCAAAATATAAATTATAATAAAAATTATTTTACCCTAAACTTGCCAAACTAGTTTTAAGCGTTTCTATTTTAGCTAAAGCATCTGCTTCTTTTTTACGCTCGTTTACTATAACTTGCTCTGGTGCTCCTGCTACAAAACGTTCGTTTGAAAGTTTCTTTTGCACCGATTTTAAAAAGCCTTCTGTGTAATTTAATTCTTCAGTAAGTTTTTTAATTTCAACTTGTAAATCAATGGAACCTGCCATCGGAACAAAATACTCGTTAGATTTTACTCTAAAGGTTAAAGCGCCTTCTATAGCTTCTTTAACATAATCTATAGCTTCTAAATTTCCCATTTTAGAAATAATCGTATCAAAAGTTGTATGTGATTTTTCATTATTGATTACTGAAAAACCAATAGCATCTTTAAAAGCTATGTTTTTTTCTTTTCTAATGTTTCTAATTCCAGAAATGACTTCCGATGCAAATTCAAATTCTGAAATAATAGTTTCGTTTACTGGTTTAGATTCTGGCCATTTAGAAACAATCAATGCTTCTTGTGGCGTTCTTTCTTTAATGTAATGCCAAATATCTTCAGTTAAAAAAGGCATAAAAGGATGCACTATTTTTAGATTATCCTCAAAAATAGCCATCACACTTTTTAAAGTTTCAGCATCAATAGGCTGTTGATAAGCTGGTTTTATCATTTCTAAAAACCATCCACAAAAATCATCGAAAATAAGTTTATAAATAGCCATTAAAGCATCGCTTAATCTGTATTTACTAAAGTGGTCTTCAATTTCTATTAATGCCTTTTGGAATTTAGATTCGTACCAAGCTATCGCAATTTTACTAGATTCTGGCTGTGGAATTGTATGGTTAACTTCCCAGCCATCTACCAATCTGTAAGCATTCCAAATTTTATTACCAAAACCTTTACCTTGTTGGCATAAAGTTTCATCAAACATTAAATCGTTTCCTGCGGCAGAGCTTAACAACAAACCAACACGGACTCCATCGGCACTATAATCATCTATTAATTTAAGAGCATCAGGTGAATTACCCAATGATTTACTCATTTTTCGGCGTTGCTTATCACGAACTAAACCTGTTAAATACACATTATTAAAAGGTTTTTCTCCTTTGTATTCATAACCTGCAATAATCATTCTGGCTACCCAGAAAAACAAAATATCTGGTCCTGTAACTAAATCATTGGTTGGGTAATAATATTTTATATCGTTATTTTCAGGATTTCTAATACCATCAAAAACACTCATTGGCCACAACCAAGAAGAAAACCAAGTATCTAAAGCATCATTATCTTGAAGCATGTTGGCTATTGTTAATTGTTGGTTCTTTGTTTTTTGTTTAGCTAATTCTAATGCTTCTTCTATTGTTTCTGCTACTACAAAATCGTCTTTACCATCGCCATAATAATATGCTGGTATTTGCTGACCCCAAATTAATTGTCGAGAAATATTCCAATCGCGAATATTTTCCATCCAATGGCGATAAGTATTTTCAAATTTCTTTGGAAATAGTTTAATGTCTTCATCAACCAATACCGCCTTTATTGCAGGTTTAACCAAATCTTCCATTTTTAAAAACCACTGATCACTCAACCTAGGCTCAATAACAGCCTTAGTTCTTTCAGATGTTCCAACTTTGTTGGTATGCATTTCAGTTTTTACTAAAAAACCGTGCTCCTCAAGTTCTTTTACAATCTCTTTTCTTGCAACAAAACGATCTTTACCTTCATAATGTAAACCAAAACTATTCAAAGAGGCATCTTCATTAAAAATATCAATAACTTCTAAGTTATGTTTATCTCCAAGATTTTTATCGTTTTCATCATGTGCTGGCGTCACTTTAAGACATCCTGTACCAAATTCCATATCTACATAATCATCCTGAATTATTGGGATAACACGATTGCTAATAGGCACAATAGCTTTTTTTCCACGTAAGTTAACAAAGCGTTCATCATTAGGATTGATACAAATAGCTGTATCTCCAAATATAGTTTCAGGACGTGTTGTAGCTATGGTTAGTGTGTCAGTACTTTCTTCAATTTTATATTGTAAATAATATAAGTTTCCTTGGCGCTCTTCATAAATCACTTCTTCATCAGAAAGCGTTGTTTTAGCCTCAGGATCCCAATTAACCATTCTATAACCACGATAAATTAACCCTTTATTGAACAAATCAACAAAAACCTTAATTACGGCTTCACTCATATCATCATCCATGGTAAATTTGGTTCTGTCCCAATCACATGAACACCCTAATTTTTTTAACTGTTGAAGTATCACTCCACCATACTCATTCGTCCAATCCCAAGCATGTTTTAAAAATTCATCACGAGATAAATCATTTTTATCAATTCCCTGTTCTTTTAATTTCGCAACAACTTTAGCTTCAGTTGCTATAGATGCATGATCTGTTCCAGGAACCCAACAAGCATTTTTACCCAATAGCCTAGCACGTCTTATTAATACATCTTGTATAGTATTATTAAGCATATGTCCCATGTGCAATACACCAGTTACATTGGGTGGTGGAATTACAATGGTATATGGCTCTCTTTCATCTGGTTCTGAATGAAAATAGTTGTGTTTCATCCAGTAGTCATACCACTTATTTTCTACCTGACTTGCATCATATTTTAAAGGCATTTGCATACTTTGGAATAGTTTTTGAATAATGATTGGCAAAAGTACTTATATTTCTTTTTCTATGAAAGATTTATTAGTTAATGATAAAAATGAACAAGACTAAATTTAACAGTTTTTAAACTAAATTTGAAAAAGTTGTTTGTACTTTTAACTTAGTTAATCATGTTAATAAACGTGCATTACATCTATTATTTTTGCAGATTGTAGAAAAAGTAAGTATGTTTGACAGGAAACTGAGTGTGATTTAACTCAACACTTTTTAATATTTTTGATTATTAAGGTGTTACAATAAAAATAAAAAGATAAAACCATGAAACAATTAATTACTATTTTATTTATCGGATTATTCAGTTTTGCTTTAAACGCACAAGCAAAAATTGAATTTAAAACTGAAACTATTGACTATGGGACTATAGAAAAAGGTTCTAATGGCGTAAGAGTATTTGAATTTACTAATACTGGAAATGAGCCTCTTATAATTTCTAAAGTTTCTTCAAGTTGTGGTTGTACCATTCCTAAAAAACCTGAAGACCCAATTTTACCTGGTAAAACTGGCCAAATTGAGGTTAAATATGATACCAATAGAGTTATGCCAATTAGAAAAACAATAACTGTTATATCTAATGCTGATACTCCAACTGTAGCTTTAAAAATTAAAGGAGAAGTAATTGACTCAACAAAATTAAGCTTACTTGATAAAAAAGAAAAAAGCATTATTGAGCAATAAAATAATGATATTTTAAAACAAAACACCCAAGCAGTTGCTTGGGTGTTTTGTTTTAATTAGACTTTCTAAGGTTAAAAAAACTATATAAAATTTCCCCTTTTCTGTCTACTCTACCTTCAATCGTATTTTTTTTTGCTGGCTTTTCATAAAATTTCTGATAGATTAAGCAAGTTGTAATGATGTGAGGATTTTTCATTTATCCTAATTATTTTATCGCTTTTAATAAACTACTTTTCCTGCAGAAGAACCTTTAAAACAGGCTATCTATTTATACCCGTTTTTTAAAAAAACTTTAAGATAATTTTCTCAACTTTGTAAATTAAACTGAATTAGATGCCAACAATATCAAAAAAAGGGCAGTTAATGCCTCAATCACCTATACGTAAACTAGTTCCTTATGCTGAAGCTGCTGCAAAAAAAGGAAAAACTATTTACTACTTAAATATTGGACAACCAGATATAAAAACACCTGAAATTGCATTAGATGCAGTTAAAATGAATTCCTTAGAAATTTTAGCATATACAAGATCTGAAGGCTCTGAAGATTACAGAAAAAAAATTGCACATTACTACAAAAAAAATGATATCCAAGCAAAACACGATGATATTATTGTTACTACAGGTGGTAGTGAAGCACTTTTATTTGCATTTGGAAGTATTATGGATATTGATGACGAAGTTATAATTCCTGAACCTTTTTACGCAAATTACAATGGTTTCTCAACAGCATCTGGTGTTAAAATCGTTCCTGTAATTTCAAAAATTGAAGATAATTTTGCATTACCTCCTATTGAAGAATTTGAAAAATTAATAACGCCAAAAACAAAAGCAATATTAATATGTAATCCAGGAAATCCTACAGGTTATTTATATTCAAAAGAGGAAATTCAAAAACTAGCTACTATAGTTAAAAAGTATGATTTATTTTTAATTGCAGATGAAGTTTACCGCGAATTTGCTTATGATGGAAATACGCATTATTCTATTATGCAAGAACCTGGATTGGAAGACTATGCTATCATGATTGATTCTGTTTCAAAACGATATAGCATGTGTGGTGCTCGTATAGGCTGTTTAGTATCAAAAAATAAAAGTGTTATAGAAACCGTATTAAAATTTGCTCAAGCAAGATTAAGTCCACCAACATTAGCTCAAATTGCTAGTGAAGCGGCATTGGATACACCACAAAGTTATTTTGATGCTGTTATTGAAGAATATGTTGAGCGACGAAATGTTTTAATAGAAGAATTAAGTAAAATTGAAGGCGTAAAAGTAGCAAAACCTAAAGGCGCATTTTACTGTATTGCAGAATTACCAGTGAAAAACTCGGATGATTTCGCTCAATGGCTACTTGAGCATTTTGATATAGATGGTGAAACTATTATGGTTGCTCCTGCTGGCGGATTTTATTCTACTCCTGGAGTAGGTTTAAACCAAATTAGAATTGCTTACGTACTTAATAAAGAAAGCTTAAAAAAATCAGCTAATATTTTAAAAGAAGCTCTAAAAGCATATAAAGACTAGTGAAAATATTTAAAAACATATCCTTAAAACCATACAATACATTTGGAATTGATGTTAAAGCTAAGCAATTTGTTTCTGTAAATAATATTGATGAATTAAAATATGTTTTATTATCAAGTAAAAAAAAAACCAAGCTTATTTTAGGCGGCGGCAGTAATATACTTTTAACCAAACCTTTTGATGGCATTGTAATTCACATAAACTTTAAAGGGATAGAAATTATTTTTGAAAATGAAGACTTTGTTTATGTTAAAGCCAATGCTGGAGAAAACTGGCATGAATTTGTAATTTGGTGTATTAACAATGATTTTGGTGGTATTGAAAATTTATCTTTAATTCCCGGAAATGTAGGTACCGCACCAATTCAAAATATTGGAGCTTATGGTATTGAACTCAAAGACGTTTTTGAATCTTGTGAAGCTATTTCTTTAGAAAATCATGAAATAAAAACATTTAGTAAATCAGCTTGTAATTTTGGATATCGAAACTCCATTTTTAAACAAGAAGCAAAAGGAAAATACATTATTACAAGTGTAATTTTTAAACTTACTAAACAAAATCATCAATTACATATTAACTACGGAACCATTACTTCTGAACTTAAATCAATGCATATTGAAAAACCGAGTATACAAGATATTTCAAAAGCCGTTATTTCGATTAGAGAAAGTAAATTACCCAATCCTAAAATTATTGGAAACAGTGGCAGTTTTTTTAAGAATCCTATTATTTCAAAAAATCAATTTAACCAACTACTTGAAAATTTTAATGACATACCAAGTTACCCAGTTAATGATGAAGAAGTAAAAGTTCCTGCTGGTTGGCTAATTGAAAAAGCTGGTTTTAAAGGAAAACGTTTTGGTGATTATGGAATACACAAAAATCAAGCCTTGGTATTAGTTAATTATGGTAATGCTAAAGGAAAAGACATCTTGAAACTTTCAAAATTAATTCAAATAACCATCAAACGCCTTTTTGACATTTCAATCGAAGCTGAAGTAAATATCTTATAATTTAAAAGAAATTTCTAACTTTGATTTTATTATTTAATCAGTAAATCAGTAAACTAAACCAACTTAACTTGATTTCATCCATAGAAAAAGAAATAGTTTCATTGTTGCAAAAAGGCGATAAGAAAGCCATTAGTTTATTATATGAAAACTATGCAGACACGCTATATGGTGTTATTAAAAAAATAATCACTGATGATGATACTGCTCAAGATGTCCTTCAAGAAAGTTTTGTAAAAATATGGCGTTACTCAAAAAAATACGATGCGAGTAAAGCTAAATTATTTACTTGGCTATATCGAATTTCATATAATACGGCTATTGATAAAATAAGATCTTTAAAAAACAAAAACAGTAACGAAATCCAAATTGAAACTTCTTCCGTATATAAAATAACATCAAACGCATTAAATGAAGATGTGCTAGATATACAAAAACATCTTAAAAGCTTAGATGAGAAGTATCAAATTGTTTTAAATGCACTTTTTTTTGAAGGTATGACACAACAAGAAGCTAGTGAAGAACTTGATATTCCACTTGGAACAATAAAATCGAGATTAAAAATTGGATTGAGAGAATTAAAAAAAATCTATAATCCTTAATATAACAAAGTCATGAATGAGAAAATAAATACTTTTTTAAATTCTGGCCTATTAGAAAAATATCTATTAGGTGAAACTAATTCTGAAGAAACAGAAATGGTGGAATCTTACATTTCAAAATACCCAGAAGTACAGAATACATATAACACATTGCAATTTAATTTAGAAGTGGTTGCAAAAAGTAACGCTATTGAAGCGCCAAAAAGCATCTTAGATTCTATTTTACAAGAACTAGATGAAAAACCTGTTGTTAAATTAAAACCTCAGATAAATTATAGCAAATGGTATAAGTTTAGTGTCGCTGCTAGTATTGCTGCACTAATTTTTGCAGGAACTTCTTATATATTTTACAATCAGAATCAGAAACTCTCTGAAGAAAACCAGGTGGTTGTTGACGAAATTTTTGACTTAAGAGGTGATATAGAGAAAAATAATAGAATGCTTGATAATGTAATGCGTCAACTTTTAAAGCTAAATAATCCTGATACTGAAAAGTATATTATAACTGGAAATGAAAGAGCTAAAGATCTTAGAACTGTTGCTTACATCAACCCAAAAGAAAAAACATCTATGATTGATGTTGTTTCTTTACCAAAATTACCTGAAGAACAATGTTACCAAATATGGGCAGAATTGCAGGGTAAAATGGTAAGCCTAGGTATTTTAAATGAAGCTGACAGAAAGTTGCAAAACATCCCATACATGGAAGACGCTTTGGCGTTAAGCATAACTATAGAACCTAAAGGTGGAAATAGCGTAGCATCTACAAGAAATTCAGTGGCACAAATTAGCTTACAATAAGGCTAAAAACACATATTAAAAACCCTCATTTTTTTTTTAAAATGAGGGTTTTTTAGTTATAAAATTTTGCAAAATTATTCTTTATCAAATAATGCTTTATGAATAAAACCTGCCACTATAGCTCCGGCTATTGGAGCAACCCAAAACAACCAAAGCTGATTCGTATAGTCAGCACCAGCAAATAAAGCTTGACTTGTAGAACGTGCAGGATTAACCGAGGTGTTTGTAATTGGGATACTTATTAAATGTATCAAGGTTAAACCTAAACCAATAGCAATAGGAGCAAATCCTTTGGGAGCTCTTTCATTAGTGCTTCCTAAAATGATTAAAAGGAAAAACATCGTCAATAAAAACTCAGCAATTAAAGCGGCTGTCATTGAATAACCATCAGGTGACAAATCACCATATCCATTGGATGCAAAACCACCAATAGTAGAAAACTCAGCTTGGTTTGATAATATTAAGTATAAAGCTCCAGCAGCAGCAATAGCTCCAACTAATTGGGCTAAGACATAACCTAGTAAATTTTTAGCTTCAAACTTGCCACCTGCCCAAAGGCCTAATGATACTGCAGGATTAAAATGGCCTCCAGAAATATGTCCAACAGTATAAGCCATGGTTAATACAGTTAAACCGAATGCGAGAGCTACTCCAGCAAATCCAATTCCTAAATCAGGATAACCAGCAGCAAACACAGCACTACCACAACCCCCAAAAACAAGCCAAAAAGTTCCAAAAAACTCTGCAAATAATTTTTTCATAAGATTAATGTTTTAATAGTTAGTTAATTAAATGTACAATTATTTTTTTTGACACAAAAAATAGTAGTTAGTCACAAACTAGAATTACTGTAAGTTCTAAATTAATGCATAAAAGCATTATCTTTGTCCAAAATAATTTAAAATGAAACTTCTTTTAATTACCATTGTTTTATTAGGTCTTGGATTTGCTGGAATTGCCATTAAAATTTGGGCAAAAAAAGATGGTAAATTTGCAGGTACCTGTGCAAGCCAAAACCCAATGTTAAATAAAAATGGAGAGGCCTGTGGATTTTGTGGCAAAACCCCAGATCAGTTTACCGATTGTAACGAACCTCAACATTTATAACATTTGATGGTGTTTCTTGACGTTATTTTCTACACATTTATTGTTGTAGTTTTTATTCAAGTTGTAGTTTATATTTTTTTATACGGAAAGTTCGCTTTTTTAAAACAGCTAAAAGAGCCTTCCAAAAAAATCCCAATTTCAGTTATTATTTGCGCAAAAAATGAGGCCGATAATTTAAAAACTTTTTTACCCTATATCATTAATCAGGATTATCCAGATTTTGAAATTGTTTTAATTAATGATGCTTCTCATGACAAAACTTTAAAAGTGATGCAAAGTTTTGAAAAACTACATGAAAACATAAAAATTGTTGATGTAAAAAGTATTGAGGCTTTTTGGGGAAATAAAAAATATGCCTTAACCTTAGGTATCAAAGCTTCAAAAAATGAATATCTTTTATTTACAGATGCTGATTGTAAACCTATATCAAATCAATGGATTAAAGAAATGAGTTCTCATTTTAACAACGAAAAAACTATTATTTTAGGTTATGGCTCATATTCAAAAATTAAAAAATCATTTTTAAATAAACTCATCCGTTTTGAAACTTTAGTAACAGCAATAAATTATTTTTCACTTGCCAAATTAGGCACGCCATACATGGGTGTTGGTAGAAATTTAGCTTATACAAAAAAAGAGTTTTTTAATGCTAATGGTTTTATTAAACACATAAAAGTTAGGTCTGGTGATGATGATTTATTTATTAACCAGATAGCAAATAAAACAAATACCGCGATTTGTTTTTCAAAAGAAAGTTTTACAGAATCAAACCCTAAACCAGCCTTTAAAGACTGGTTTAGACAAAAAAGACGACATGTTTCAACTGCTAATCATTATAAACTCAAGCACAAAATCCTTTTAGCTCATATTTACAGTTTACAATTTTTATTTTGGATTTTATCAATAATTCTAATTATGGCCACTTTTAAATTGCAAATAGTTGCTAGTTTAATTTTATTTAGAATTATTTTACAATATGTCATATTTGGCAACTCTTCAAAAAAATTGGGTGAAATAGATTTATTGATTTTGCTTCCTTTTCTAGAAATATTTTTACTTTTTACACAATTAACTATCTTTATAAATAATCTTGTTTCAAAACCTAACCATTGGAAATAGAGGAAGCTATTAAACGTGCCAAAGCAAATGACCAAAAAGCATTTAACTATTTATTAGATACTTTTTGGGAGGATATTTATGGTTATCAATTAAAACGCACTCAAAATGAAAATGATGCTGAAGATATTAGTATTCAAACATTCTCAAAAGCTTTTGATAAAATCGAAACTTTTGATGATAACTACAAGTTTAAAACTTGGTTAATTACTATTTCGAAAAACATACATATAGATTTATTGAGGAAAGAAAAAAACTCTATAACTCAAATAATTTCCAAAGATGAACGTGAGATTTTTCAAATTTTAGATGAATCACCTTCACCTGAAGATGAACTAATAACTGAACAAAATCTAGCAAAACTACTACGCGATATAAAAAAATTAAAGCCTCATTATCAAGAAGTTATAAATTTACGCTATTTTCAAGAATTAAGTTATAAAGAAATTTCAAAAGAGCTTAAAGAGCCCATTAATAATGTTAAGGTAAAATTACTTCGTGCAAAAAAACTACTTGCAGAAATCATAAGAGAGGAATAAATGATAAAAAAAATTAAAAACTTAGGTCCAGGTTTATTGTTTGCTGGTGCAGCGATAGGTGTATCGCATTTGGTTCAATCTACCAGAGCTGGAGCTGATTTTGGATTAGGCTTACTTTGGGCTCTATTATTAGTTAATTTATTCAAATATCCCTTTTTTCAATTTGGACCAAGATATGCTACTGCTACAGGCGAAAGTTTACTTGACGGTTATAAAAAATTAGGCAAAGGTGTTTTAATGACTTATTATACTCTAAATATAGCTACTATGTTTACCATTCAAACTGCAGTAACCATTGTAACTGCGGGTTTAGCTTCAACTTTATTTGGTGATTTTATTAGCATAGAAATTTGGACAGTAATAATACTTTTTGTTTGTTTTTCATTATTGGTTTTTGGCAAATACAAATTATTAGATAATCTTATGAAAGTTATTGTTGTTACTCTAACAATTAGTACAATTTTAGCTGTTTTTATGGCACTTTCATATAAATCAAGTCCAATTTCATTGAAACAAATACTTCCAAGTGGTGCTTTAGAAATTACTTTTTTAATTGCTTTTATGGGTTGGATGCCTGCTCCATTAGATGTTTCTGTGTGGCAATCTTTATGGGCTATAGAAAAGAATAAGGACACTAAAAAATACAATACAAAATCAGCATTGTTTGATTTTAATATAGGTTATTTAAGTGCGATTTTAATAGGCATTGGCTTTCTTATGTTAGGAGCTTTAATAATGTTTAATAGTGGAGAAACATTTAGTAATTCAGCAGGTGTGTTTTCTGGTCAGTTAATAGATTTATACACCAAAAGCCTAGGTAATTGGGCACATTATATTATAGCCATTGCAGCTTTTACCACGATGTTTAGTACTACTATAACCACTTTAGATGCTTCTCCTAGAGTTATGAATAGAACAACTGATCTATTATTTAATAAATCTTCAAAATATGGTTATTTAATATGGATTCTTATACTCACTATAGGTACTATTGGTATCTTTTTCTTTTTAGATTCTGAAATGGGATTATTAATTAAAATAGCCACCATATTATCGTTTATAACTGCTCCATTTTATGCAATAATAAATTATAAACTCATATCTAGTGTTCATACCCCAAAAGAGTGGCGACCTTCTAAAAAAATGCATTTTTTAAGTTGGTTTGGTATTACTTTTTTAATAGGATTTAGCATCTGGTATCTTACCACATTATAAGAATATTTAAATGAATACTTTGTATCTTTGCTATCTTATTTGATTAATATGAATACAGAAATAACCTCAAACATATTACCAGAACGCCAAACTAAACCAAAATGGCTTCGCGTTAAACTTCCAACTGGAAAAAAATATACCGAATTAAGAGGGTTGGTTGATAAATATAAGTTGAATACCATATGTACTTCAGGTAGCTGTCCTAATATGGGTGAATGTTGGGGAGAAGGCACAGCTACTTTTATGATTTTAGGAAATGTTTGTACTCGCTCTTGTGGTTTTTGTGGTGTAAAAACAGGACGCCCAGAAACAGTAGATTGGGATGAACCAGAAAAAGTTGCTCGTTCTATAAAAATTATGAAAATTAAACATGCCGTTTTAACCAGTGTTGATAGAGATGATTTAAAAGATATGGGTAGTATTATGTGGTCTGAAACTGTAAAAGCTGTTAGAAGGATGAACCCAGAAACTACTTTAGAAACTCTAATACCTGATTTTCAAGGTATCGAACAACATATTGACAGAATAATTGGTGTAGCACCAGAAGTTGTGTCCCATAACATAGAGACAGTAAGACGTTTAACTCGTGAAGTAAGAATTCAGGCACAGTACGATCGTAGTATGGGTGTTTTAAAATATTTGAAACAACAAGGGCAACGCAGAACTAAATCTGGAATAATGCTAGGGTTAGGTGAAACAAGAGAAGAAGTTATAGAAACGCTTCACGATTTAAAAGCTAATGATGTAGATGTAGTAACTATTGGTCAATATCTTCAACCAAGTAAAAAACATTTACCTGTCAAACAATTTATCAACCCTGATCAATTTAAAGAATTTGAAGAAATTGGGTTAAGTTTAGGATTTCGCCATGTTGAAAGTAGCGCTCTTGTAAGATCATCTTACCATGCACAAAAACATATTAATTAATCATGATACACATCGCTATCAATGGTTTTGGAAGAATTGGTAGACGCGTATTTAGACTTCTTCAAGACTATAAAAACATAAAAATTGTTGCTATAAATGATTTAGCAGATTCTAAAACTTTAAGTCATTTATTAAAATACGATAGTGTGCATGGTATTTTTAATGGCATTATTTCTTTTGACGAAAAGAACATCATTGTTAATAACATTAAAATACCTTTAATAAATCAAAAACATCCTAAAGACATTAATTGGAAACCTTTTAAGTTGGACTTTGTTATTGAGGCTACAGGAAAATTCAAAACTACTCATGAACTAAATTATCATATCGAAAATGGTGCTAAAAAAGTTATTTTAAGTGTCCCACCTATTGAAGATGATATAAAAACAATAGTTTTAGGAGTTAATGAAAATAGTTTAGATGGTTCTGAAACTATTATTTCTAACGCCTCATGTACTACCAATAATGCTGCACCAATGATTGATGTCATCAATAAACTTTGTGGTATTAATCAAGCATATATCACTACCATTCATTCTTACACAACAGACCAAAGTTTACATGATCAACCACATCGAGATTTAAGACGCTCTAGAGCTGCCAGTCAATCTATAGTTCCTACAACAACAGGAGCAGCAAAAGCATTAACAAAAATTTTTCCAAAACTATCAAATGTTATTGGTGGATGCGGGATTCGTGTACCAGTAATTAATGGATCGTTAACTGATATTACTTTTAATGTTAAAAAAACTGTTTCTATCGAAGATATTAACACTGCATTTAAAGAAGCATCACTTAATCATTACAAAAAGATCATAGAATATACCGAAGACCCTATTGTTTCTATTGACATTGTTGGAAATACACATTCTTGTATTTTCGATTCTCAAATGACATCAGTAATAGGAAATATGGTTAAAATAATAGGTTGGTACGACAATGAAACTGGGTATTCTAAAAGAATTATTGATTTAATATGTAATTTATCGGAAAAAAAGAGCTTTTAATCGGTAAAATAATTATATTTGTCAGTATTAATTGAAAGATATGCACCTAAAAAGCAACTACATAATAGTTTTACTAATGCTAATTAGCATCAGTATGTCTGCTCAAAAAAATATTGAAGAAGACCCAGAAATAGTGCAAAACAATATTAATTATCGTATTGCACAATCTCAAATTGAGTTAGACAATTACAATTATTTTAAAGCGCAACAAAATTTAGATGAAGCATTAAAACTTGCAGAAAAAATTGATAATAAAGAAAGTTTAGGTATCATTTATAGTAACAAGGGAAGACTTCAGCTAATAATTGAGGAATACGAAAGATCGATCAAATCTTTAACTAAAGCTATTGAGGTTCAAAGAATTACTAACGATAATAAAAACTTAGGTAAATCTTATAAAATTTTTGGTGACGTATATGTTGCTAAAAAAGATTATTATCAAGCTTTAGATTCTTACAGAGCAGCAAAATCTAAATTTGAAGAAGAAAATTTAAATTCTGATTTGGCAGAAACTCTTTTGTGCGAAGGGATAACTTATAATTTTCTAAAAAATTATAAAAAATCAAGAGACATCATTGAGCAATCTTTGGCAATTGCCAAAAAAGATGATTATTTAAAAACTCAAAGTGAAGCACTCATAAATTTAGCCATTGTTTATAGTAAATTAGGAAATAATGAAAAAGCACTAATATTAGCAAACGAAGGTATTCAAATAGCAAAAAACAACCAATACACAAGTATACTAAACCAAGGTTATTTTACTATTAGCAATATTTATAATGATGTTGAAAATTATAAATTTTCTAGAGATTTTTTAGTTGCTCATTTAAACCTATCAGATTCAATAAAAAATTTAACAAGAGCTAACTCTTCAAAAAATGAAGAAACTCAATACCTTTTAAATGAAGAAATAGAAAAAAATAAAGTAGTTGTAGAGCAATTAGAACAAGCAGAAGACGATAAAAGTCTTGGAACTTTAATCTCTATTTTGAGTGTTGCCCTAATTACTATTTTATCGCTGCTAACCTTGTCTCTCTATAAAAATAACAACATAAGGCTAAAAACTAATAACATGCTTCATAAAAAGAATGGAGAACTTATCATTGCTAAAGAAAAAGCAGAATTAGCATCAAAAACTAAAGCTAACTTCTTATCCACAGTTACTCACGAACTTCGGACCCCGCTCTATGCTGTTACTGGTTTAAGTAATATGTTATTAGAAGAAAACCCAAAACCTGAGCAAATACAACATCTCAAATCACTAAAATTTTCAGGAGATTATCTCTTAACATTTATTAATGATATTCTTCAAATTAATAAAATTGAAGCCAATAAAGTTGATATTGAACCAGAGCCATTTAACCTAAAAAAGAAAATAAACAATATTATTTTGGCGCTAAATAACTCGGCTCAAGAGAATAATATTAAACTTCATTTCGATTTCGATAAAGATTTACCTGAGAATTATATTGCAGATCAATTAAAAATTTCACAGATACTTATTAACCTTGTTGGTAACTCTATAAAATTTACTAAAGATGGTGATATTTGGATTAGAGTTTATAAAATTGAAGAAAAAGATAAACAATACACGCTTCGTTTTGAAATAGAAGATAATGGAATTGGAATTAGCCAAGAAAAGCAAGATCATATGTTTGAAAGTTTTTCTCAAGGTTCTATTCAAATTAACAGAAAATATGGTGGCACAGGTTTAGGCCTTTCTATTGTAAAAGGATTAATTGATATATTAAAAGGTAAAATTTATGTTAAGAGTGAATTAGAAATAGGTACTACTTTCTTTTTTGAAATACCACTAGAATACACAGATTCTGCTAAACCTAAAATTGATCAAGTATCTTATTTCGAGGGTAATAAAAGCGACATTGACTTAACAAAAGTTAAAATTTTGGTAGTTGAAGACAACAAAATAAACCAAATGATTACCAAGAAAATTTTAACCAAAATGGAACTATATTGTGAAATTGTTGATAATGGAGAAGATGCTGTTGAGAAGATAAAAGCTAATAAATACGATATTATTTTAATGGATATTCACATGCCTGGTATTAGCGGTATTGAAGCGACCAAAATTGTGAGATCTTTTGATAAAGAACTTACTATTTTCGCACTTACTGCTGTTACCATTGAAGATAAAATGCATGAGTTTGAAGAAGCTGGTTTTACCGATATTATTCCAAAGCCCTTTAAACAGGAAGAGTTTGAGAAGAAACTTTATAACGCTTTAGCTAGTAAAAAAGACACATCAGCTAGCGCTTAATATACGCTTTAACAAGTGAGTTGAATAACGACGTATTATCTATTTTTATAAAAATAGGTAAATAAAACAATGTTTCCCTCAAGGATGCATACTGTTGTAAACGCATAAAGTCTTTTTCAGTAGTAACTATAAGCTCTTTTCTATTAAGTATTTCAATGTCTTTGTCAGAAAAATCATGATGGTCTTTAAAATTTAAATGCTCAAATTTTAATTCTTTTTCTTTTAAAAAATCTACTAAAGGATTTGAATTTGCAATGCCTGTAACTAAAGTGAAGCTAGGTAAAGTAGTAATATTTTTTGTTGAATTAATAGAAATTATTTCATTAGAATACTCAATAGAACTGAAGAATATATGCTGATTAGCTTCAGAATATATTTTCTCAATAATAGCATCTTTTTGAGCTTGATTCAAGTTTTTAGGAGATTTTGTTACCACAACAATATTAGCTCTTTTCACACCATTTATGGGTTCTCTTAAATTACCTGTTGGTAAAACCATATCATTAAAATAGGGGTTACTGTAAGTAGTGAGTAAAATATTAAAACCTGGTTTTACTTTTCTGTGTTGAAAAGCATCATCAAGTAAAATAACTTCTGGAATAATATCTAAATTTCTCAACTTATTAATACCATTCGCTCTATTGGAATCAACCGCAACAATAACGTTACTTCCAAATTTATTATAAAACTGTAATGGCTCATCACCCAATGTTTCAGAGGTCGAATTTATATCTGCTAAGTGAAACCCTTTTGTTTTTCGTTTATAACCTCTACTTAGAGTTGCTAATTTAAAATCATCTTTTAAAAGATTAATCAAATACTCAATCATAGGAGATTTACCAGTACCACCAACACTTAAATTACCTACACAAATTACTGGAAAATCAAATGAAATAGATTTTTTAATGCCTAAATCATATAATTTATTACGCACCCAAGTTACCAGAAAATAAACTGGCACTAGAGGCAAAAGTATATTTCTAATAAACTTCATTTAAACTAAATTGATAGCAAAATATTAATCAGGCTTCGAATATAATCAATATTTAAATCATATAAGATTTCAAAAGACTGCTAAAAAAGAATAAAAGCAAACTAGTGAAAGTATAATATTTTATATTTGAATAAACAAATTAATTATGATTGTACAAGACGTTATAAATCATCTTGAAGAACTTGCGCCTTTAGCTTATGCTGAAGATTTTGATAACGTTGGCCTTTTGGTTGGAGATAAAAACACAAAAATTACTGGCATTCTCGTTACTTTAGATACTCTTGAAGCAGTAGTAGATGAGGCAATTTCTAAAAATTGCAACTTAATTGTCAGCTTCCACCCCATTATATTTAAAGGAATAAAAAAACTTTCCGGAAAAAATTATGTAGAACGCGTTGTAATGAAAGCCATAAAAAATGAAATAGCTATTTACAGTATTCATACAGCTCTGGACAATGCCCCAAATGGCGTTAACTATATGATTTGCATTCAATTGAAATTAAAAAATAAACATATTTTAATTCCGAAAAGCGAAACTATAAAAAAACTTACTACATATGTTCCTAAAAATGAAGCAGAAGCTTTAAGAACAGTTTTATTTAAAACTGGAGCTGGCAGTATTGGAAATTACACTGATTGCAGTTTTAACGTTGAAGGCATTGGAACCTATAATGGGAATGAAAATTCAAATGCAACAAAAGGAAGAAAAGGTACTATTCATAAAGAAGAAGAAATAAAAATAACGGTTACATACTCTAAACATTTAGAATCAAAAGTATTAGATACACTTTTTAAAAACCATTCGTATGAAGAAGTAGCTTATGAAATAACAACTTTAGAGAATAAAAATCAGAATATTGGCATGGGAATGGTTGGCGAATTAGAAGAACCTATGGATGAATCTAGTTTTCTCAGCTATTTAAAAATTAAAATGAACACAGAATGTATTCGACATTCTGATTTTTTAGAAAAAAAAATAAAAAAAATAGCTGTATTAGGTGGTTCGGGTAGTTTTGCCATTCAAGCAGCTAAAGCAGCTGGTGCTGATGCATTTATAACGGCAGATTTAAAATATCATGACTTTTTTACTGCAGAAAATAGCATACTTTTGGCAGATATTGGACATTATGAAAGTGAGCAATTCACAAAAAATCTTTTAGTAGCATATCTTACAAAAAAAATTACTAATTTTGCAATCATTTTATCAAACACAAACACCAATCCTGTTAAGTATTTTTAAAGTATGGCTAATAAGAAAGAAGCAACTGTAGAAGAGCGTTTAAGAGCGTTATACGATTTACAACTAATCGATTCTCGTATCGACGAAATAAGAAATGTACGTGGAGAACTTCCATTAGAAGTTCGCGATTTAGAAGATGAAGTAGCTGGATTAAATATCAGATTAGAAAAACTAGTTTCTAATTTAGAAGTTATCGATAATGATATTGCTAATAAGAAAAACTCAATTGAAGAATCTAAATCTTTAATTAAAAAATATAGCGAACAGCAAAAAAATGTTAGAAATAACAGAGAATTTAATTCTTTAACTAAAGAAGTTGAATTTCAAGAGCTTGAAATTGAATTAGCTGAAAAGCATATCAAAGAATTCAAAGCACAAATAGAACAAAAAAAAGAAGTTATTGCTGAAACTAAAGAGCGTTTAAAAGAGCGTGATACTCACTTAAAGCACAAGAAAAGTGAGCTAGATGCCATTCTTGCTGAAACTGAAAAAGAAGAGCATGCTTTAATGTCAAAATCTGCTGAATATAAAGAGCAAATTGAAGAACGTTTAGTTTCTGCTTATACTAGAATAAGAACCAATGTAAAAAATGGTTTAGCTGTGGTTGCTATTGAAAGAGGTGCATCTGGAGGATCTTTCTTTACAATTCCACCACAAGTACAAGTAGAGATTGCATCTCGTAAAAAAGTAATTACAGATGAGCACAGTGGTAGAATTTTAGTTGATGCAGCATTAGCTGAAGAACAAAAAGTGAAAATGGAAAAAATGTTTGCAAAACTTTAATTCATTTTTAAAAATAAATATTTAAAAAGTCTTCATCAAAATGAAGGCTTTTTATTTTAATAAAACTTTCACATAGATATCCTATTAAGGTTTTGTATTTTTATGCGTCTATAAAAAATAAAAAAAGTGTATCATGAAAAAGTTATTCTCTGTTTTAATACTTGCCATATTTTTTAGTTGTCAAAATACTGCTCAAAACAATAAAGCCCAAGAAGCCGTTATAAACGCAAATCCTATTGAAGTGCCCTTAAAAAATGAAAAAGCACGTGCTTATTTTGCTAGTGGTTGTTTTTGGTGTGTTGAAGCTATTTATGAAAGTATAAAAGGCGTTGAGGAATCAATTTCTGGATATTCTGGTGGGTATACTAGCAATCCTACTTACGAAGCTAGCAATACCGGTAGAACAGGTCATGCGGAAGCTGTAGAAATAATTTACGACCCTAAAGTAGTAAGTTTTGAAACGTTAGTAGATGTATATTTTGCATCACAAGATGTTACACAAGTTAATGGACAAGGAAATGATAGAGGTTCTCAATACCGTTCTATTATTTTTTATCAAAATGATAATCAAAAACAAATCATTTTAAAAAAGAAAGAAGCTTTATCTAAAACATTAGGCGTTAAAATTGCTGCAGAAGTTTACCCTTTTCAAAAGTTTTGGGTTGCTGAAGATTATCATCAAAATTATGAGAAATTACACCCAAATCATCCCTACATACAAAATGTTTCGATACCAAGATTAAAAAGATTTAAAGCTAAAATGCCAGAGGTTTTAAGAGATAGCCATTAAATTACCAAATTATCTAATTTGACTTCGCGAAAAATTTAACTAACTTGATGAATAAAATAAAATTTCTAATTTTAGCCTTCGCTGTTAATTTAATTAGTTTCGGACAAATTAACACAGAAGCAGATTTAATAGGAAAATGGGCTGTTAATGAAATGATAGACAAACCGATAGAGGCTCAATTTAAACCAATTTTGGAAGCATTTGAAAAATCCACATTCAATTTTAAACCAAATAAACAGATTGAAATTACTACAACAAATGCAACAGAACTATTCAACTTAATGAAAATGGAAATCTTCAACGAAGAAGCCAAATGGCAATTTGATGAATCTGAGCAGTTGATAAGAATTGGCAATGAGAATGAGGGCTTTTCATGGATGATTATCAAAATAAAAAGTAATAATGAAGAACCTATATTTCATATTGAGGAAACTGAGCTAACAATGCGCCTAAGAAAACTTTAATAAAAACTATCTACAACACAGTATATTAAAAATTGCTAGATTTATTCTAAACCAAAGTTAGTAGCTAGTTTACTAGCTTCTGATTTTCCTTCGGAAAATCCTCTCACTCAAACATGCAACTTTACATATACATAACCGTTAAACGAACTCACTTAAAAATAACTCCCTTCGATTAAAAAATAAAAACATATCATTTATCTATATTTATTGTTTTTAACCAAAATTATGTAACAGTCATTTAATCATTTCATTAAGTATCGAAATTTTAGTTATGTATATTTCTTGTTATATCTTTGTAAAAAATGTGATTTATGAAAAACCTCTTCTATATTACGCTACTTACACTTATTTTAATTAGTTGCAAAAAAAATACTGAAACAAAATCTACTGAAGTTGAGATTATAGAACCTGCAATTTCTGTAGCTCAAAAAATAGCTAATGCCCATGGTTTTGATACTTGGAAATATGTTTCAGAAATCGAGTTTACATTTAATGATAATAGACATTGGGTTTGGAAACCTAAAACAAATAATGTATCTCTAATTATGGGAAACGATACAATAAGTTATTCTAGAAAAAAAGTAGATTCTACATTAACAAAAACTGATGGTGCTTTTACAAATGATAAATTTTGGCTACTCATTCCCTTTCAACTTATTTGGGATAAAAACGCAACCATTTCTAGTACTGTAATTGATGAAGCACCAATAAGTAAAACTCAACTTAATAAAATCACATTAACATACTCAAATGAAAGTGGCGGGTACACACCTGGTGATGCTTATGATATTTTTTTCAACGATGATTTTTTAATTCAGGAATGGGTTTTTAGAAGAGGCAATCAACCAGAATCTTCACTTATAAACACCTTTGAAAACTATCAAAATTATAAGGGTATTAAAATTGCATCAGATCATAAAAATGCTGAAGACACCTTCAATCTTAAACTCTCAAATATTAAAATCACATTATAATAACTTTAAAGTAAAACAATAAAAATCCTATTTATGTATTATATAGGGTTTCTCAAACTTCTGTTTTAGGTATTCATTACTAACATTATAATTCTTATTTTTGTTAGAAATCGAAAAACACATACTTTGTTTAACTATAAATTAGGTCTGGAATTCGCTTTAGAGCAAGACCAAAATGACACTTTAAAATCCTATCGAAACCAATTTCATATTCCAAAAGACAAAGATGGAAATGAGTTGATTTATATGACTGGGAACTCTCTGGGTTTACAACCAAAAACCACAAAGTCATACATAAATCAAGAGTTAGAAGATTGGGCAAATTTAGGGGTTGAAGGCCATACCGAAGGTAAAACACCTTGGTTGCCTTATCATGAATTTTTAGCAGAAAGTATGGCAAAAGTAGTTGGAGCCAAACCCATCGAAGTTGTTGTTATGAATACCTTAACTGCAAATCTTCATTTTATGATGGTATCATTTTACCAACCTACAAAAACGCGTTATAAAATCTTGATAGAAAGTGATGCATTCCCCTCAGATAAATATGCGGTAGAATCTCAATTACGTCACCATGGTTTTGATGATAAAGAAGGCCTTATTTTATGGAAGCCTCGTAAAAACGAAGAATTGCTTCAATATGAAGATTTAGAAACTATTTTAGAAAAATACGGTAAAGAAATAGCACTTATAATGATTGGTGGTGTAAATTATTATACGGGGCAGTTTTTCGATTTAAAACGTATCACACAGTTAGGGCATGAATACGGTTGTAAAGTTGGTTTTGATTGTGCCCATGGCGCCGGAAATGTGGTTTTAAATTTGCACAACTCTGGAGCTGATTTTGCTGTTTGGTGTACTTATAAATATTTAAATTCTGGACCAGGTAATTTGGCTGGTTGTTTTGTACATGAAAAGCATGCACATAACAAAAATTTAAACAGATTTACTGGTTGGTGGAGCCATAACAAAGAAACTCGTTTTATAATGCGTGGTGATTTTGATCAGCTTCCTGGAGCTGAAGGTTGGCAACTTAGCAATCCGCCTATTTTGTCTATGGCAGCCATAAAAGCTTCTTTAGATATGTTTCAGGAAATTGGTATTGAAAAACTGATTAAAAAGTCTAATAAATTAACTGGGTATTTTGAGTTTTTAATAAATCAACTTGGTAAAGAATCCATAAAAATTATTACTCCTAAAAACCCCGATGAACGAGGTTGCCAACTTTCAATACAAGTTAAAAATGCTGATAAAACTTTGCATAAAAAATTAACCAAAGCAGGAATTGTAAGTGATTGGAGAGAACCAGATGTAATTAGATGCGCACCTGTACCCCTTTATAATTCATTTGAAGATGTATACCGATTAGTTGAAAAATTAAAACTAATTTTAAAATAAACTAATGTCACCTCGAGCGCAGTTGAGAGATCTTTTTTAGATTTCAAATTTGCTCAATTAGACATAAAAAAATGAAAGAAAAAAAGCAAAATATACTTATCATTGGCGCTGGATTATGCGGCTCCCTTTTAGCATTGCGTTTAGGGCAACGTGGATACAACGTTTCTGTTTACGAAATGCGTCCAGATATGCGAAAAAAAGATATCTCTGCAGGTAGATCTATAAATTTAGCATTTTCTGATAGAGGCAATAAGGCTATGAAACTAGTTGGTTTACAAGATAAAGTAAAAGCACTTTGTATTCCAATGCATGGCAGAATGATACATGATAATCATGGCAACACCTTTCAATCAAATTATAGCGGTAGAGCACATGAATATATTAACTCTATTTCACGTGGCGATTTGAATGCTTTACTTTTAGATGAAGCTGAAAAACATGAGAATGTAGATATCTATTTCAATAAAAAAAGCATATCAGTAGACCTCGATAAAACTACTGTTTTATTTGAAGATTATGAAACTAAAAACCAATTTATTGAAGATGCCGATGTTATCATAGCTACCGATGGGGCAGGGTCTGTAATGCGAAAAAGCTATTATTTAGGAAAAAAATTCCTGTTTAGTTTTTCACAAGAATATTTAACCCATGGTTATAAAGAGCTCACCATTTTACCTAAAGAAAATGGCGATTATAGAATTCATAAAAATGCGCTTCATATATGGCCACGTGGTAGTTTTATGGTTATCGCATTACCAAATTTAGATGGTAGTTTCACGGTTACACTCTTTTTGAGTTATAATGAAGGCACATACAATTTCAATAATTTAACTAATGAAGAAAAAGTTTTAGAGTTCTTTCAAAAAGAATTTCCAGATGCATTAGCCATCATGCCAAACCTTTTAGATGATTTTTTCAAAAACCCAACTGCACCATTGGGAACCATAAAATGTTCACCTTGGCACTATAAAGGCAATACGCTTTTGATGGGAGATGCAGCACATGCTATTGTGCCATTTTACGGACAAGGTATGAATGCTTCGTTTGAAGATGTTGTTGAATTTGATGCGGTTTTAGACAAACAATATCCTAACTGGGAAACCATTTTTGAAGCATTTGAAAAATCTCGTAAAAAAGATACCGATGCCATTGCAGATTTGGCAATTGATAATTTCCATGAAATGAAAGATCATGTTGCTAATCCTATCTTCCAAGAAAAGCGTAAATTAGAGATGATTTTAGAAAAAGAATTTCCTGATCAATATGCATCAAAATATTCATTGGTAACTTTCAATGAAGCTATTGGATACAGAGAAGCTATGTTAAAAGGTCGCGCCCAAGACAAAGCCATTTTAAATATGCTTACAGATAAAGAAATCGATATTAATCGTGATTTAAAAACTATTTTAGAAAAGGTGAAATTTGCAACCTCAGCTATTCTTGAAGATGATAGAATTGCTGGTTTAAAATAAGAAAAATGAATGAAAAAGTAACCCCTAGAGGCGCATACCCTCACACAAAACGAGTTGGAGATTTTATCTTTGTTTCTGGCACCAGTTCAAGACGTTCAGATAATACAATTGCTGGCGTTGATATTATAGATGAAATGGGAACTAAAAGATTGAACATTGAAGTTCAAACCCGAGAGGTTTTATTAAACATAGAAAAGAACCTAACTAATGAAGGTGCTACTTTAAAAGATGTTGTAGACGTTACCTCGTTTTTAGTAAGCATGAATGATTTTGCAGGTTATAATAAAGCCTACGCAGAGTTTTTTGACAAAGAAACAGGACCAACAAGAACTACAGTAGCAGTTCATCAATTACCGCATCCAGATTTGGTTGTTGAGATAAAAGTTATGGCTTACAAAAAGCAGTAAATGCAAATACAAAACTACATAAACGGTGAATTTGAAAATCCTAATGAAAACAATTGGTTAGACAATTATTGTCCGGCTAATGGTGAAGTTTATGGACAAATACCCAATTCATCAAAAATAGATGTAGAAAACGCCTATAAAGCAGCAAAGGCAGCTTTTCCTAGTTGGTCTGAAACGACATTTGAAGAGCGTAGCCGAATCCTAATTAAAATATCAGAGTTATTAGAGTTGCATTTAGAACGCTTTGCAGAAGCTGAAAGTAAAGACAATGGAAAACCTGTTAGTTTAGCAAAAGCGATTGATATACCAAGAGCAGCAAGTAATTTTAGATTTTTCGGGAATGCCATTACACAATTTGCTAGTGAAAGTCATGAAAGTGTTGGTCAAAATGCTATGAATTATACCTTGCGTCAGCCAATTGGTGTAGTAGGTTGTATTTCACCATGGAATCTCCCACTCTATTTATTTACTTGGAAAATTGCCCCAGCTATTGCAGCGGGAAATTGTGCTATAGCAAAACCGAGTGAAGTAACACCTATGACAGCTTACTTACTTGGTGAAATTTGTAATGAAGCAGGCCTTCCAAAAGGCGTATTAAATATTATACATGGTTTAGGCTCAACCACTGGCCAAGCTATTATTGAGCATCCAGATATTAAAGCTATCAGTTTTACTGGAGGTACAGAGACTGGTGTGCACATTGCTAAAGTTGCAGCACCCATGTTTAAAAAATTATCGTTAGAGTTGGGTGGTAAAAACCCAAACATCATTTTTGCAGATTGCGATTATGATGATATGCTAGAGACTACCATGCGCTCCTCTTTTTCCAATCAAGGTCAAATTTGTTTATGCGGCAGTCGTATTTTCATTGAAGCCTCCATTTACAATAAATTTAAAAAGGATTTTGTTGAAAAAGTAAAACAACTTAGAGTTGGACATCCATCAGAAAAAAGCACAAATATCGGAGCCTTAGTTTCTAAACAACATCTTGAAAAGGTTAAAAATTATATTGAAATCGCTAAAAGCGAAAACAGCATCATATTATGTGGTGGAAATGAAGTTTCTGTAAAAGGCTATGAAAATGGTTATTATTTACAACCTACAATTATTGAAGTAAAAACGGATTTATGTAGAATAAACCAAGAAGAAGTTTTTGGACCCGTTGTAACAATCATGCCTTTTAATACTGAAGAGGACGTTTTAAAAATGGCTAATCAGGTTAAATATGGCTTATCTGCTACTATTTGGACAAATGATTTGAAACGAACTATGAGAATGAGCAAACTAATAGAAGTAGGCATCATTTGGATTAATACATGGATGCTCAGAGATCTACGCACACCATTTGGTGGTGTAAAAGCCTCTGGTATCGGTCGTGAAGGCGGTTTTGAAGCCTTACGCTTTTTTACTGAAGCTAAAAATGTTTGTATAAAATATTAATAAGAACCAAAATTATCGAGTTGAGAATAAAGACATAAAAGGTCTTGCTTCTTGATTCTTCAATCTTTTATCTCAAAAAAATGGATTTAAAACTAAAAAATAAGAATGCTTTAGTATGCGGAAGCACCCAAGGCATTGGTAAAGCAACTGCTATTACACTTGCCAACGAGGGTGTAAATATAACTTTAGTAGCTAGAAATAGAGAAAAACTTAAAGCTGTTTTATCTGAACTATCTGATGAAGGAAACCACAGCTACATTGTAGCAGATTTCTCAAACCCACGAGAATTACAAGAACAAGTTATTAAGTTTATTGAAAAAAATCACGGGTTTCATATACTGATAAATAACACAGGTGGACCACGAAGTGGTGCTATTTTAAGTGCTAGTTTAGATGAATTTGATAATGCGTTTACACAGCATCTAAAATGCAATCATGTGTTAGCACAGGCTACGATTCCGTTTATGAAAACTGAGGGTTTTGGTAGAATTGTTAATATTATATCCACATCAGTAAAAGAACCTATTCCAGGTTTAGGGGTTAGTAATACTATAAGAGGTGCGGTTGGAAATTGGAGTAAAACCTTATCGGTTGAGGTAGGTGCTTTTGGTATTACTGTAAATAATGTTTTACCTGGTTTTACAGAGACAGAGCGTTTAACAGAAATTATTAAAATTAAAGCAAACGGTGAAGGTAAATCTGTTGAGGATATGACAGAAATCATGAAAAACTATGCACCTGTAAAACGTTTTGCAAAACCTGAAGAGACCGCAAATGTGATAACTTTTTTGGCTAGTGAAGCTGCGGGTTATGTTAACGGAATTAACGTACCTGTTGATGGTGGACGGACAAAAAGTTTGTAACTTTATACTTGAAATTTAATTGCGTGAGGGATTGAAGCTAGCTACCGTGTAGCGCGAAAAGCCCGACCCTATAGGGACACGCCCAAAACATAAAAATATGAGTAAATTATTTCCTCCCATTAATTTTAAAGCTTGGATTGATGAAAACAGGCATCTTTTAAAACCGCCTGTTGGTAACAAAGTGGTATGGAAAGATGGAGATTTTATTGTGATGGTGGTAGGCGGACCTAATAGTAGAAAAGACTATCATTACAATGAAACACCAGAATTTTTCTATCAGGTTGAAGGTGATATTATTTTAAAAGTAATTGATAAAGGCACGCCTAAAAACATTCATATTAAGGAGGGTGATATATTTTTATTACCTCCTAAAGTACCACATTCACCTCAACGCGGAGCCAATACTGTGGGATTAGTTATTGAATATCCTCGTGAAAAAGACATGAAAGATGCGCTACTTTGGTTTTGTGAACATTGTACGACCAAACTATATGAGGAGGATTTTACTTTAGATAATATTGAAACTGATATGCCTAAAATATTTGACAACTATTACAATGATACTGATAAACGTAGTTGCCCAAATTGTGGTGATGTTATGCAACCTCCAAAAAAAGTTAAAATAGACTAAAACTAGTTTCCTGTAAATACAGAAATTATAAAATGGAAAAACGCAAACTAAGAATTAACGGTCATTCGCACTTATTACCTTACCCAGAAGAGATTCCTGATTTTATGCAAGAAAAAGGAATTTTTTGGGTTGATAAAGACCGTAAATTTATGCTTCAAAAAGATTGGAATAGACCCATAACCGACTCTAGTTTCTTTTTACATGAAAAGTTAGAATGGATGGAGCGTAATAAAATAGACCATGCTGTGGTTTTGAATTTATCACAATTATATGGTAATGGTTTACGTGTTGAAGAAATGAAAAAAGCATTGCGTTTCCAGAACGATTTTAATGCTAAAATACAACATGAAAACCCGAAAAAATTTACTTGTGGTTTTGTAGTTCACCCTGGTTTTGTAAGAAGTGCTTGCTGGGAAATTGAGCGTTGTGTAGAAAATCATGGCATGCAATTACTTTGTTTACCAACGCATTACATGGATACTATTGGCACATGGCGTTGTATTTTTGATGAAGAAAATGAGCCTATTTTTGAGTTGGCAAGTAAATACAATTTGGCTGTTGAAATTCATCCCTATGATGGAGAAAAGTTTATAAAATTAGAAAACACCTCTTGGCGTTTTCATCTAATTTGGATGTTAGCACAATGTGCAGATGCTTATCATTTTTTAACCTTAAATGGCTATCAGGAAAAATTTCCTAATATGCGTACCTGTTTTGCACATGGTGGCCAATTGGCACAAATAAATTTAGGAAGGCGTATACAAGGTTTTGATGGTAGACCTGATTTGTTTGAAGGGAAACACCATCCAAGAAAAGCTGTTGGACATAAAAATATTTTCTTCGACACTTTAGTTCATGATACTGGAGGTTTGGAGTTGTTGATTAAAAATCATGGTGCTAAACAAGTTTTAATGGGATTAGATGATCCTTATCCATTAGGGGAAATGGAGAGTGCTAAACAATCCTCTTATCCAGGGAAAATTTTAGACTTGGCTATGGAACGAAAAATAATTGACCAACCTCAATATGACTCGATTTGGGAAGACAATGTCATCCAATGGCTATGTGGAGATGATAAAGAAGCTAAAGAAAAACTGATTAATAGAATTTTAAGTTAATGTATTTCATCCCAGAGGAATTAGACAATTACGTTGTAAATCAGACTGAAAACGAACCAGAATTATTACAACAATTAACTAGAGAAACGTATCAAAAGATACTACAACCACGCATGTTAAGTGGGCATTATCAAGGGCGTGTTTTAAGTATCATTTCTAAACTAGTTAAACCTAAAAATATTCTTGAAATTGGCACCTACACTGGCTATTCTGCATTGTGTTTAGCAGAAGGCATGAAAAAGGATGGTAAATTAGATACCATTGACGTTAATGAGGAATTATTTGATTTTCAAAGAGCCTATTTTGACAAATCACCTTATGGAAAACAAATTTTTCAGCATTTAGGAAATGCGCTTGAGATTATCCCTAAACTAGATAAAACATTCGACTTAGTATTTATTGACGCTGATAAAGAAAACTACGTTAAATACTTTGACATTATCATTGATAAACTAAATTCTGGAGGTATTATTTTATCCGATAATGTTTTATGGAGTGGTAAAGTTTTAGATAAAAAATTTAAAAAAGAGGATACTTCAACACCAGCATTAATAGCCTACAACAAACTTTTAAAAGAAGACAAACGAATAGAAACTGTTTTATTACCAATTAGAGACGGATTAACTATCAGCAGAAAAATTTAATGCTTCCGTTTTACAGAACCTGTAAAATCTTCCAATTCGTCTTTTACTTTATCTAGCTCTTTTTTAACATCAGAGGTGATGCTTGTGTCTATACCATTTTTCTCAGCAGTTTTGGTGATTTCATGTTTTATATCGTTGGTAGCATCTTTTAAAGTACGCATACCTTTTCCCAAACCTCTAGCTATTTCTGGTAACTTATCAGCACCAAAAACCATAATGGCTATAAAGAGTATAAAAGCTATCTCACCACCACTTATAAATAAATATGTTATTTGATGTATCACAATACAAATATAGTGAGTTGTTTTATTAGAATGAAGAAATATTGATAGCTTTAATTGATTAAAATTAAAGAAAACAAAAAAAGCCAACTTTAATAAGTTGGCTTTTTTTTAGTCAATTTTTTATTAACCTTTAACTTTTTCTTTAAATTTTTCGAAATCACTTTGCTTGACTTCTTTTGGCCAGGAATTATTAGAAATATCTACATCTGCAGTTTCTAATTTAGGATCTATTACAATACTAACAATTTCTTTATCAGAAGCAATAGTTTTACTTACTTCGTTATCATTTAACCTCCAAACTTGTGCTGGGTAGGTTTCTGTTTTTGAGGTACCATCCTCATAGGTGTACTCCACAATAATTGGCATTACTAATCCTCCTGGTTTTTCAAATGTGATGTTATAAAAATATTTGGGTGCCTTAATATTTTTACGTTCTTCTTCCGTAAAGTTATCCATTAAATACTCTTTTAGAGTTGGTGAAGCACTTACTGGATCTGAATTACGCATACTTTCGTCAAACGATTCGCTACCCTCTTCAACTAAAAAAACAAAATCTTTAACATCTCTATTAAATCTTTTAGCCATGTTTTCTCCATAAGCATTTGGTTTTGAGGTAACATAATATTTTTTTACATCTTTTAATGCTATATCAACCCAATCTGTAGTATAAAACCACCCTCTCCAGTACCAATCTAAATCAAAAGCAGAAGCGTCTTCCATGGTTCTGAAAAAATCTTCTGGTGTTGGGTGTTTAAACATCCAACGACGTGCATATTCTTTAAATGCATAATCAAAAAGATCACGACCCATTACCGTTTCTCTTAATATATTTAGAGCAGTAGCTGGTTTACCGTATGCGTTATTACCAAATTGGTAGGTGTTTAAACCTTTAGTCATAATAGGTGCAATATAATCTTGGTCACCACTCATATAAGGAATAATATTTTTTGCAGGACCACGTCTTGATGGGAATACCTCATCACCTTCAGAAAGGGCATCAGGATACCACTCGCCAAAGTCTTGTTGGGCAACATATTGGACAAAAGTATTAAGTCCTTCATCCATCCATGTCCATTGACGCTCATCACTATTCACAATCATTGGGAAGAAGTTGTGTCCAACTTCGTGAATAATCACACCCATCATTCCGTACTTAACACGATCACTATAGGTTCCGTCTGGTTCTGGACGACCAAAATTATAGCAAATCATTGGATACTCCATACCCATAGGTGCATGCACAGATATAGCTTTATGGTACGGATAATCAAACGTCATCCTTGAATATGATTTTAATGTACTTGCAACCGTTTTAGTAGACCATTGTTCCCATAATGGATTACCTTCTTTTGAATAAAGGGAAACAGCCATCACATTTCTATCACCTATTTTTACGGCCATCATATCCCAAATAAACTTTCTAGAGGTTGCAAAGCCAAAATCTCTAACATTTTTAGCAGATAATTTCCATGTTTTTTTACTGGTACTTTTTTGTTTTTCAGTCACCTCAGCTTCAGCTTGTGTAACAATTTTAACTGGTTCATGAAAAGTATTTTTTGCTATTTCGTAGCGTTTCATCATGTCTTTAGTAAAGACTTCTTTACGATTTGTTAACCATCCTGTTCCATCAAGAATATGATCAGCAGGTACCGTAATATTTACATCAAAATTTCCGAAAGGTAAAGCAAACTCATCACGTCCCCAAAACTGTGAATTTTGCCAACCCTCAACATCATTGTAAACAGCCATTCTAGGATAAAACTGAGCCATTACATAAATTCTGTTATCATTTTCTGGAAAATACTCATACCCTGAACGACCTCCATCCTTAACGTGATCGTTAATATTGTACCACCATTTTATTGAAAATGAGAATTGCTCACCTGTTTTTAATGATTTGGGTAATTCAACACGCATCATGGTTTGATGTATCATATGCGTTAAATCGTTTCCATTTAAATCAACTACTTTTTGAATATTAAAACCGCCATCAAAACGCTCTTTCATATAAGAATCAACAAACCTATCAGTAGTTGAAGCTTCTCTTAAACTATTACTTTCGATTAATGGTGATTTAGAGTCTTTAGCCCTCATATTTTGGTCTAATTGCACCCATAAATAAGTAAGTTCATCAGGTGAATTATTAGTATATGTTATCGTTTCAAAACCTGATAATCTGGCCTTTTCATCATCTATCTCTATATCCATTTTATAATCGGCTTGCTGCTGATAATATCCAGGACCTGGTGCTCCAGAACCTGTTCTAAACATATTAGGTGTAGCAAACTCATCATATAATTGTTTAAATTTATTTGTGTTTTTATGCCCTGTTTTTTTAGTTTCAGTTTGCTTTTCTTGTGCAAAAAGAGTTGTGGACACAAATACTAAAGAAAAGAATAGATATGCTAATTTTTTCATTTTGAATTTTGGCTTTAATTAATTGGTTTTGATTTTCTAGTTAATTTATTATTAACCTTTTACTTTATCTTTAAATTCATCAAATTTACTGTCTTTAACTTCTTTTGGCCAAGTGTTATTTGATGTATCAACATCAGCTGTTTCTAAATCAGGATCAACAACAATATTGGTAATAGCTTTATCTGTTTTAAAAACTTTTTTCACCTCTTTATCATTGTATCTCCAGATTTGAGCAGGATACATTTTTCTTTCTTTTGTACCGTCTTCAAAAGTTAATTCAACAATTATTGGCATTACTAACCCCCCTGGCTTATCAAAAGTAACTTCGTAAAAATATTTTGGAGCTTCTTTTAATGATGCTCTTTCTGCAGATGATAAACTTTCTAAATAGGTGTTTAAAAATTCAAAATCGGTAGGACTTTTTGCATTACTTGGTATCACACCATTTTCAGCCTCAGCATAATAAACCAATTTATCTTTGTAATCATCAAGATTCATATTGAAGCGTTTTGCCTGAGATATAGCAGCTCCAGTTGGTTTATCTGTTAAGTAATATTGTTTAACTTCTTTTACGCCTATATCGGTATAATCTGTTGTATAAAACCAACCTCTCCAAAACCAATCTAAATCCAAGGCAGAGGCATCTTCCATACTTCTAAAAAAATCTTCTGGAGTAGGATGCTTGAACATCCAACGTTGAGAATAGGTTCTGAAAGCATAATCAAACAACTCTGACCCCATTATAGTTTGTCTCAACATATAAAGTCCTGCAGCTGGCTTAGTGTAGGCATTTGGCCCGAATTGATATACATAATCTCCTTGAGACATAATAGGCGAAATATAACTTTGATCGCCTCCCATATAAGGTACTATATCTTTTGGCAAATTACCTGTGATAAAATTAGGATCGTAATCTAACTCTGCTAAAATTTCGACAAAAGAATTTAAACCTTCATCCATCCATGTCCATTGGCGCTCATCGCTATTAACAATCATTGGAAAGAAATTATGCCCAACTTCATGAGTAATAACTCCAATCATACCTCTTTTTACCCGTTCTGAATAAGTGCCATCAGGATTAGGACGTCCGTAATTGAAACAAATCATTGGATACTCCATACCTTGTCTTTCAGAATGTACAGATATCGCTTTACTGTAAGGATAATCAAACGTTAACTTTGAATATTCCTCTAAAGTATTGGCTACAACTCTAGTAGAATGCTCTTCCCACAGTGGATTTCCCTCTTTAGGATACAAGGAAATTGCCATAACTGCACGACCATTAATATCAACAGCCATAGCATCCCATATATATTTTCTAGATGATGCCCAAGCAAAATCTCTTACCATATTGGCTTTAAAATGCCAAGTTTTTGTTTTAGTACTTCTACCCTTTTCGGCTACTTCTGCTTCTGCTTGAGTTACAATAAAAACAGGATCGTTAAATGATTTTTTTGCGTCATCAAAACGTTTTTGTTGCTCTTTGGTTAAAACATCTTTAGGGTTTTGCAACTCTCCTGTTGCTTCTAAAATATGATCTGCTGGCACAGTTATTTTAACTTCAAAATCTCCAAATTCTAGGGCAAACTCACTTCTACCCCAAAATTGCATATTTTGCCAACCTTCAACGTTATCATAAACACAAAGTCTTGGATAAAACTGTGCAATTGTGTAATTATTATTCCCATCAGGAAAAGTTTCTAATCCAGAGCGACCTCCATCTACATTAATATCGTTGATGTTATAATTCCATTTAATGCTAAACTTAAAAATTTCTCCTGGCGCTAAAGGCTTTGGTAAATTAATACGCATCATGGTTTGATTTATAAGATGCGATAAATTTGAACCATCTTCATTTTTCACATATTCTATATTAAAACCACCATCAAAACGTTCTTTTAAATTAGCATTTGTAAAAGATTGTGGCCCATTGAAAGGTGAATTAAAACTCTCTGGATTAATATCTGGAGTTTTAGAATCTCTTGCTCTCATATTTTGATCTAACTGTATCCATAAATATTCTAAATGATCTTTAGAGTTATTATGATACGTTATTTTCTCATCACCAAAAATTTTATTGTTATTTTCATCTAATGTAATGTTGATAATGTAATCAACTTTTTGTTGCGTGTAGGCATATCCAGGAGCTCCAGAAGCCGTTCTAGTTTCGTTTGGTGTTGCCAAAACGTCCTTCATTTGCCTAAATTTATTTTGGTCTGTATGACCTTGTGGCTTGGCGGTTTCACTTTCTTGGGCAAACAGACTAGATGAAACTAAAAAAATGGAAAGAATAAAATAGGTGAGATTTTTCATTATTTATTTATGTTTATTTAAAAGATTTTTTGTTTTTGATTGAAAAAGATGAATATAATTTAACCAAACGGTCGAAATTAAGAAATTTTAAGATTTATTTAAATAATTTAATTAAATTTTAACACCATACTATTGGTTTGATTAGAGAGTATCACACTCTTTTGTTTTGAATATATTTTTGTTTTTATAATATTTTGTTG